>JAFGMJ010000044.1 GCA_016927635.1 Actinomycetota bacterium | reverse complement strand
TTATATGCTGTACGCCAATTGGTAATTTAAATGATGCAAGTTTCAGGCTTATCGATACGCTTAAAGAGGTTGAGCTGATAGCAGCCGAAGATACAAGAACAACCAGGAAGCTTCTTTTAAGATATGATATAAAAAGACCTGAATCATCTATTACCGGTTATCAGGACTATTCCTCAAAAAACAAAAAAGACAGGATCATCGGCACACTGCTGAACGGTTTTGATGTTGCACTTGTCTCAGAGTCTGGAACTCCATCAATACAGGACCCTGGATACAAACTTGTTCAGGCCTGCATTGAAGCAGGTATTAAAATTTCAATTATACCAGGTCCAAATGCTGCGCTAAGCGCCCTCGTAATATCAGGCCTTTCAACTGATAGTTTTTTATTTATAGGTTTTCTGCCAAAAAAACAATCCAAAATAAGAGAAAAGATAGAAAGTATAAAATATCTTCCCTTCACTCTTATATTCTATGAGTCTCCCCTTAGAATCTCAGTTCTTCTGAAATTATTTCTTGAAATACTTGGAGACAGGCAATGCTGTATCGTGCGCGAGATCACAAAAATTTATGAGGAAGCAGTAAGGGGAAAAATTTCAGAAATCATGGAGGAGCTTGAGAAAAGAAAATCCTCAGGCGCAGGAATAAAAGGGGAAATAACAGTTGTTGTTAAGGGTTTTGAAAAAACGCTGATAAAGGATTTCAGTGAAGCACAAATACAGAAAGAGTATAAAAATCTTATGAAGAGCGGCATGGCAAGAAAAGAAGCCCTTAAGTTTTTAAAGTCAAAGTATGATATTGAAAAAAATCTTCTTTATAAGATAACACTGGTAAAATAAAAGCTGTAAACTTTATATTT
The DNA here is from genome assembly GCA_016927635.1 of Actinomycetota bacterium. Taxonomy (GTDB): domain Bacteria; phylum Actinomycetota; class Humimicrobiia; order Humimicrobiales; family Humimicrobiaceae; genus VGAZ01. The sequence goes on along the minus strand of JAFGMJ010000044.1, from coordinate 10,152 downwards.
ATGCCAGATATTTTCAAATTACCCTGTCAAAAACAGTATTTAAATTCTTGCAGTTTTTAAACGTTAAAACTATTTTCAAGACTAAAAACTATCGATATTATCCAGGCTTGACTTTATGGGTCTTTATTAAAATCATTACTGCTATAAGTATTACAAGCGCTTCCGTAAAAATGATTGCATGAAGGAAATGGCTTCCCATTTTTTCCAGTACATACATTTCAGTAAAAAGCCATATAAGAAGCCCGAAACCGGATGCGGCGGCTGCCTCATGCGCGCCTTTTTTGTTTTTAAGAAGCAGTATTCCTGCAAGAATTGTCACTCCTGCTATTACTATTGCCAGAATAAGCCCGGGTACAAGGTATGATGCAAAAGCGGTTCCGGCAAGCCATTCAAGGGGCATGCCCATGCCATCTGTTGCAATCATGACTGCTCCTGAAACAACAGAGATAACGCCTGTAAACAACAGAAGTACTGCAAGAAGTAATGTTATAATCTTGTATGTTTTCATTTAATTTAGTTTTCCAATCGGTATTATTTGAAAAGTCGCATAATTCTTTTACTGTTCCTCATCGCTGTCCAGGTTAAACTGCCAGGTAATGCCGAATTTATCCGTTACTGAGCCATACAACTTTGTCCAGAATGTTTCCTGAAGCTCCATTACTACAGTTCCTCCGGAATCTTTTATCCTGTTGAAATAAAGCGCCAGTTTATCTGCAATCCCAGTTCCGCTGACCATTACACTAATGTTATTTCCTGCTATAAAAGGCATGTCTGGTGGTAAATCAGAAAACATAATTATGCCATCATTTATTTTAAGAACAGCATGCGCAACCAGCTCCTTTGTTTCTTCTGCCACAGGAAAATCCGGGTCGGAAGGCATTTCCCCGAAAGTCATTAAATCAGCTTTTTCAGTTTCAAAGACTTCCTGGTAATAATTCAGTGCCTGGAGGCAATTTCCATGAAAATTGATATATGCTGTCACTGGCATTGCAATCACTCCTTTATTATATGCATTATTTTGATGACATTTTCAATAATATAAAACAGGATTATAAGTTCATAAAACAGGACTTACAGACTATTTTACCTTAAAAATATGCAATAAAAAACACAGCAATATGAAATAAATATTAAATTTTTAAATCCTGCTTTACTTTTAGCTATAAAAGCAAAATAATTGATTTTTAAAAAATATTGTTGCTCTGTCTGATAGATTTAAAAAATAGGCTCTGGTAAGACATCTCTCAGGCAACTTTATATAGCCAGATATTATTTAATAATATTACATAAGGATGTTTTATGAAAAAAATCATTATTATTGGTGCGGGAATTGCAGGGCTTTGCGCAGGTGTTTTTGCCCGCCTTAATGGCTTTGATGTTGAAGTATTCGAAATGCATTCAAAACCCGGGGGCCAGTGCACAGGCTGGCAGCGGGGAGCATATCATTTTGATAATTGCATACACTGGCTCATGGGAAGTAAAAACGGACTGCCGCTAAATAAGCTTTGGAGGACTGTGGGGGCACTGGATGATTCTGTAAAAATAATAAATAATGAAATATTTGCAACTTACCAGTCCGGTGATAAAACTATTAATATTTACAGGAATCTTGACAGGTTAAAAGCACATCTTCTTGAAGTCGCCCCTGAAGACACAAAAGAGATAAAGAGGTTTTGCGACGATGCAAAGAAGTTTGTTAAACTATCAATGCCTGTGGACAAAGCTTATGATATGTTTACAAAGCGGGATATGTTTCAGCTTGTTTTTAAAATGATACCGATAGTTTCCTCACTGCGCAGATATGAAAATATATCAATGGGCGAGCTTGCAGCCAGATTTAAAAACAAGGACCTGCAAAGAGCCATCACTGCAATTATTCCATCCCAATATAAAGCATCATCTCTGCCGGCTACTCTTGCATCACTACATGACATGGACTCCGGTTGGCCACAGGGAGGTTCACTTGCTTTTTCAAAAAGAATAGAAAATAAGCTTTTGTCGCTTGGAGCGAAATTAAATTATAACTGCAGGGTTTCCGGGATAATAATAAATGACGGTAAAGCAAAGGGTATTATGCTGCAGGATGGAAGCACTCATTCTGGAGACCATGTAGTTGCAGCTGCAGACGGATATGAAGTTATATATAATTTACTCAAAGGTCAATATACTGATGAAACAATAAAGACGCTTTACTCTGACAGTAAAGCTTATCCTGTGTATTCATCTGTATTTATTTCTCTTGGCATAGAAGCTGACCTGTCCAATTATCCCACACCGCTTTATTTTAAACTGAAAACACCTATTGACACCGGTGGCCAGATTCATGAGTTTATGACTGCAAGGCATTACTGTTTTGAACCTTCCTTTGCGCCCCCGGGATGCTCTGCTGTTACCATATTATTTGAAGCAGACTATGACTGGTGGAAAAAAAAGAAAGAAAATCCTGTGCAGTATAAATATGAAAAAGAACGCATAACTGAAGAAGTCATACATGCTTTTACTGAAAAATTTCCTGAGTCAAATAATAAAATCAAAAAAATTGATATGGCAACTCCATTAACTTATGAAAGATACTGCAATGCATACAGGGGAGCATGGATGTCGTGGGCGCCTACACCGGGAGCAAAAATAAGGTTTATTACAGGAATGCCTCAGGGACTTGATAATTTTTATCTTACCGGGCAGTGGACAATGCCCCCCGGGGGCCTTCCCACAGCAGTAATGACTGCAAACTGGACCATTCAGAGAATATGCGCAAGGGAGAATGTCCGCAATTTCTTTATTGACCGCGCAGTCTGATATAAAATCCACAATATCTGATTGCTGAAATTCAAAATATAATACAGGAAGTTTATTAAATAACCCAAAAATTTTAAAAAAAGTAATAAAATAGCACTTTTTTATTACTATAATTGTAATATAATAGCACTATGTTTGACAGAAATATTGAAAAAGAATTTAAAAAATGGAAGTTAAGCCCTATACGGAAACCGCTCCTGGTGCGCGGCGCCAGGCAGGTTGGTAAAACAATTGCTGTCCGTAAGTTTGGCATGGAAAACTTCAGTGAAGTAATAGAGATTAATCTTGAAAAAAAGGAACAGCTGGCTGTATTTGACAAATCAATTAATATTGAGGACTTTTTAAAAAGAATTTCTATTCTTTTTGACAGAACAGCAGTGGAAGGAAACACCCTGCTTTTTATTGATGAGATACAGGAATCAAAAAACGTACTGCAGCTTCTGCGGTTTTTTTCTGAAGAAAAACCCAGGCTTCATGTTATTGCTGCAGGTTCACTGCTTGAAGCAAAAATAGACAAAAGCTGGTCAATACCTGTAGGAAGAATTGATTATTATTATATTTATCCCATGACTTTTTTTGAATATCTTGGAGCAATGGGCAGACATTCATTGATTGATAGCCTTAAAAACATTAATCCAGGAGAACAGTTTGATTTTAGAGATCTTGCAGGCAGTTTATTTAAAGAATATATAATAACGGGAGGTATGCCTGAAGTTGTAAACAGTTATGCCAGTACTGGAAATTATGATGAAGTAAAAACAATTTTGAACCGGCTTCAAGCAGCATATATTGATGATATAAGGAAATACTCAAAATCAAACAGTGATAATAAATATCTGGAATATATTGTTGAATATGGCGCCAGGGCTGCAGGCCTGCTTTTTAATTATGAAAATTTTGGCGGTTCAAATTATCACAGCCGTGAAATGGCACAAGCCATAGGCACTGTTGAAAAAGTGATGCTTCTAAAACAGATAACCGCAATAAGTTCAACTGTACTGCCTTTAAATCCTAAATTTAAGCGCCCTAAAAAAATGATATGGCTGGATGTGGGACTTGTAAATTTTATAAATGATGCATATAAAGATTTAATAACCGGCAATTATAAAGGCAGGGTACTGGAACAGGTTGTGGGCCAGAGTTTAATTGCATGCGGGACGCATAAAAAGACAGAGCTGTATTACTGGGCAAAAGAACGTACGCAGGGCAGCGCCGAGGTTGATTTCTGTATTCAGCATGGCACAAAGCTTGTGGGAATTGAAGTAAAATCCGCAAATATTTTAAAGTTGCGATCATTATTCAGCATGGCAGAGGCTGATAAAAATGTAATTGCTGTAAGGGTGTCCTGGGAAGAATTAAAGTTCGAAAAATTTGAATTTGCCGGTAAAACTTATAAGCTGCTGTCAGTGCCTTTTTACCTTATTGACCGTCTGACTGAATTAGTTGACTGGTTTATAGAAATAATTGGATGATATGATATTAAAAGAGCCAGACTTCCACAAATGCCAGCCATCTTTTGCTAACAGAATTCTCAATATAATTTATGCTTCTCTTCAGTTTTGTTATTAGTCATAAAATAATATTAATATATGATAAAATAGCTTTATGAGACAAAATAGCCAGGACAGGAAACAGTATTTAAAAATTATAAGGAATATGTCACCTGAAGAAAGGTTAAAAAAATGTTTTGAATTAAGTGAGTTTACCAGGCAACTTTTCCTGGCAGGTTTAAAAAACCGTTTCCCACAATGCTCTGAAGAAGAAATAAAAAAAATTTACCTCAGAAGAATGGATAAATGCCGCAACTTGAATTCTTAAAAAAAGTAGTAAAAGTTTTATATGAAAACAATATTCAATATATGCTGACAGGCTCTATTGTATCAAGCCTGCAGGGAATTCCCCGTTCCACTCATGATATTGACATTATAATATCTGTAAAAAAAACTGATGCCCATATTATTTTAAAAGCATTTTCATCCAAAGATTATTACATAAATGAAAACTCTGTAATATCGGCTATTGACAGTAAAAGCCAGTTTAATGTAATAGATATAAATGAGGGAGATAAAATTGATTTCTGGATTTTAACTGAAAGCGAGTTTGATAAAAGCAGATTTTTACGAAAACAGAAACTAACATTATTTGGTTTTGACGCATATGTTTCTTCTGCGGAGGACACTATATTACAAAAACTTTTTGAGCTGGAAATGCAGTATTAGAAAGAATTTAATTTAAGTGTTTTTATTTTAATAAAAAATTAAATGAAGATAAAGATACATATTACAGCAAAGTTTTTTTCCCTTTTGGGTCTTGTACTTTTAATATTATTTTCAGCAGTTATTGATTTGCCGTTAAAGTACATTTACCCGGACACCGCCAAATCCAGTGAACAGCTTGAACAGATAAAAAAGGAAAAAGAGCAGACCAGGGAAAAAATTGAAGAGGCACAAAAGGAACAGGAAAAATATGCTTCACAGGTTGAAGAGGTAGAGGGAAAACTATTATCTGCACTTTCTGACCTAAGTGAGTTAAATGACAGCATGTCTGAAGCAAAAAGCCAGAGTGACAAAACCACTCTACTTCTGGTATCTAATGAAAATGAGATTGAAAATCTTGAAAAAGAGCTTAAGGAAAAAACTGATATCCTGAATTCAAGGATTGCAGAAGCTTATAAAAAAGATGACAGGAATATATTAAATATTTTTTTGAAAACAGGTGATTTTTTAGAATTCGTCTCCAGAATTAAAATAATGAACATACTTATAAAACAGGATGCAGATATACTTGCTGAAGTTAAGGAAAAAAAGGCAAAAATACTTGAAGTTAACAGCAGTATTCTGGACTTAAAAAAACAGCAGGATGAAGACAAAAAGAAAATAGAGGAGCTCATCAGTTTATCTGAGCAGAAAAACAGTCAAATAGAACATATCTACAATGAAAAACTGGATCTCTTTTCCCAGGCTAAGGCAAATAAAGATGCTCTTATTGCAATGGAAAATCAGCTAACTGCAAAAGAAAATGAGATTACAAATATTCTACAGGACTATAATTACGGAAATGCTCCTGCAGGAAAATTATTGTGGCCTACAAATGGCAAGCTTTCATCAAAGTTTGGTCCAAGGACAAACAAAACTACAGGTACAACCAGGATGCATAATGGCATAGATATATATGCTCCTTTGGGCACACCTGTAATAGCTGCAGATTCCGGGCAGGTTTTGAAAGCGGAATACCATGGAGGGTATGGCTATGCCATACTTGTTTATCATGGAGGGGGTGTTGCCACTTATTACGCTCATCTTAGTGGTTTTGCAGTCAGTGTTGGCCAGTATGTTCAGGGGGGCCAGATTATAGGATATGTTGGCAATACAGGGTACACAACCGGGTATCATTTGCATTTTGAGGTTCGGATAAATGGAAAGCCTCACAACCCAGCCAATTATCTTTAAAAAATGATTGTATAATAACTTCTTTTTTTCAGACTCTGTTTTTTTAATGAATGCTGAAACTGCTTCCTGGATAAGAGAACTTGCTGATTTATAATCAAAGATAAATCTGCAGTATCTGTTTGATTATAAATATTGATATAAGTATTATAATAATTGATAATATCATCAGGAAGTATTTAGAAGTATAAAATAATAAAGATGGCAAAGGTAGAATACAGGTCCCTTAAAGAACATAACACAGGTCTTATCCTTAAGAAAATTATAGAAGAAGAAGATGTCACAAGGATTAAGATTTCAAAGGATACAGGGCTTCCAAAATCTACCGTATCTGATCTTGTCGGTTTACTTTTAAATAAAAAGGTCATAATTGAGACTAAAAGAGGACATTCCCAGGTAGGTAAAAAGCCAATAATATTAAAAATCAATGAAGAGTTTAAACTCATACTCGCACTGGACATAGGACAGGTAAACCTCACTTCGGTTGTAGCAAATTTAAATGGTGAAATCCTTTATAAAATTGAGCATAAAAATTATCCCAGAAAAAACAGGAAAGAGATACTTGAAAGCATTATAAACATATTAGACACGATTCTTGACAGTAAAAAAGACTTATTAAAGAGAATAAATCATTTCAGTGTTGGAACCCATGGTGTAGTAGACCCAAATACAAATATTATAACCAAGGCGCCGTACTTGAGAAACTGGAGCGGGGTAAACATTGTTGAAGTATTAAATGAGAGTTATAAAAAAAAAGTAATATTAAATAATTCCAATAACCTTGGAGCAATAGGCGAACAGTGGAAGAATTTTAAAAAAATAAAAAACCTAATGTATATAGATATTGAGAATGGCATTGGTGCCGGAATAATATTGAACAATTCTTTGGTAACTGGTCACAAAGGCACAACTGGCGAAATTTCATATCTGCCAATATTAAAAGAGCTCGATATAAGTAAACTTAGGGAAAATAAATTTGAACTGGGATTATTTGAAAGACAGGTCGATATAAACGGGATTTTAATGACGGTTAAAAAATATTTATCTGATAAAAAAATATACAAATACAGTCCTGATTTTATATCACAACATGATATAAAAGATCTGGACTTTTATAAAATATGTGTATATTACAAAAACAGCACACCAAATGTTATTAAAGAAATAATCGATGGCGAAATCATTAGAATACTTGCTGTGGGCATTGCTTCAATAATTTCAGTTATTGGGCTGGAAATGATTATAATCAACGGAGATATACTTGAGCTTGGGGAAAAGTTTATTGAAAACCTGAAAAATGAGATATTTTCTATCACGCCATTTAAATGCAGGATAGTTCAATCAAGGCTTAGAAAAGAAGCCCATATAACAGGGGCATTAAAAAATGGCATAGATTATATAAATAATCTTTTTTACAACAGTGCCTTCAGCGTTATTAAATAAAAATTTTAAATAACTTTCTTATGTTTTTTATAATTTTATTAAAAAACTCAAATTATTATTTTTACGCAAAATATACTTGTCAGAGATTATAGTTTTTAAATGCTTCCTCTGGAATAATATTATTATTCATGACGTCATTCAATGCAGCAATTAGGTTATCAGGATTATTAGCCATGAAAATATTTCTTCCAAAAATAATTCCCCTGGCGCCTGAATCGACTGTGTCTGCTGCCTTTTTTAAGACATCAAGGTCATTTTTAAGCTTTTCTGCACCTATTGAAAAAACTGGGACAGGAGTGTTTTTAACCACTTCTGAAAACCTGCTTGTATAAAATGCCTTTATCATATCTGCTCCAAGTTCTGCCATTACTCTTGAGACTCTTTTTACTTTATTATGCATTTGTTCAGGGGGGATCTCATTATGCTCGACCACATAACATTCGCCTATCAACGGAACACCAAGCATTTCTTTCTGTTTGACAACTTCAGAAAACAATTCAACATTAGCTGTCTCCATTTCCTCGTTATCATTTTCAAGAAAAAGTGAGCAAATCACAATTTCGGCACCGGCTGCAACCGCATCTTCTACACTGGTTGCAATTTTTGTAAAACCTTTTCTGTATTCAAGCGGATAATAAAATGCGCTTGACCAGTTAATTCTTAAAACAGGCAGGGGAGCTTCCCTTTGCCCAAATAAATCCCAGTTTCTTTTCAATGAATATCTTGAAAGAAGCAGAGCGTCAGTTTTTAAGCATTTTTCTATGGCTTCTCTTGAGTTTTCAATACCTGGCTGGTCGCCATATTCCATGACATGGTCTATTGCGGAAATTACAAGATTTTTTTTCCCGTTAAAAAGTTTTTTAATCCTTAAATCTATTCCTGACATTTACTTTCCTCCCCGGATAATAATTTAATTGTATATTCAACATACAGCCACAATTAAATAAATCCATTTTATTTACTTTCATATTTTCTGTTTATATTTGATGGTCTTGTTCTGCAAATGCTATGTTAATATTTTATATTATGCTGCACTCTCAATGTTTTTTGTCAAACCACATGTTTTCGCCTTTGAGATACTGCATTAATTCAACAACAGCGCCATCCTTAGTTTTGTAAAATCCCGCCCTCACAAAACCGCCTACTTCGAACGGTTCAAGTAATGCCTCAAGGCCCTTTGAAGCTTGCTGCAGGTCCTTTACACGGTATGCTATATGCGGCTTTTCCCTCAGGTCCCCTTTTACCGGACTGTCGGGCTCATACCTGAGCCATTCTATGTGGAAAGGATGTGTTTTTGGGTCGGTTACCCATACCCTTGTGCTCTCCACCCAATTCTCATCTTCTTTTTTTTCATCAGTTTTAAGTCCTATGTGGTCAAATTCAAGCTCTAATTCCATGATGCCTCCTGTGTTTATAAATATTTAATATTTTCCCTTATCTTTTATATAACTGAATAAAAATTCAACTTTTTCCATACTAGTATCGTTCTGTATATTATGGGTTGGACCAATAATTAATCCGCCATTATACCCGACAGTTGAAATTCTTGTATCTATTTCTTTTTTCAAATCTTCAATACTTCCAAACGGCAGCACTTCCTGCTCATCAATTGTGCCCATAAAACAAAGACGGTCTCCAAATCTTTTCTTTATTTCTTTGGGGTCCATGCATTTTGGCTGTACAGGATTTAAAATATCCACGCCTACTTCAATAAGGTCTTGGATTATTGGAGTTATGTAACCATCGCTGTGGAAAGCTATTTTTATATTTTCATTGCTTTTTTTTAGCTCGCTTATAAGCAGTCTGTACCTTTCCTTTATGTATCTTCTGAACATTTCAGGCGACATAAGCATGCCGGTCTGCATTCCAAGGTCATCGCCTGTCCAGATTATATCTACTCCCATATTTGCGATTTTTTTCCCTGCAGGTATATAGAATTCAAGTATTTTATCCATAAGAGTATCAACAAAGTTGCTGTCCTGGATCATATCCATAAGTAGCCTATCCATTCCCCTCATATACCACGAAAGTTCAAAAATCGTACAGGACATATCAACCATAATTGCAAAATCATTGCCGAACCCGGATACCAGTTCAGCTATTTCATCGTATCTTGATTCTTCATTTGCGTCAGGTATTTTAAGATTTAACAGGTCTTCTATTGTTGCATTTGCAAGGGGCTTTTCATCAATTTCATTATAATATCCTTTTCCATGTTTTATTTTCTTCCATTTTATGCCCCACTCATCGATTTGCCCGTTATCCATAGCGCCAAATGAGCTTGCAACTCCAAATGCGCAAACTGCCAGGTCATTTCCCATATGTGTCAATAGCTTATTTCCGGAAAGCTTATATTTTTTTGAAAATTCTTCAGCAAGCTCCGGCACCATGTCAACAAAAATAGGAACTCTGTCCGGGATTTCCAGATTTATAGCTTTCAAAGTCCTTTCCTTGGAATTCATTT
>JAFGMJ010000043.1 GCA_016927635.1 Actinomycetota bacterium | reverse complement strand
TGTTGAAACTGGGCGGGCTTATAAATCTGATTTTTGAACGAAGCGGGCTTGCAGATGAGCTGAGATCAGACTTCAGTAAGGTTATAAAACAGAAAGTAAAAAATATTGAGACTTTAATAAAAATCAGCTCTGATTTTGAACCTGCCAGTTCTGAAGCCAGTATTGAAAGCTTTATAATTTACTTAAGAGATGCTGCCAAGACTGAGGAAGAAGACCCTGAGAATGTTGAATTTTCCAAAAATAACAGCATAAAAATAATGAGCATACATGCTGCAAAGGGCCTGGAATTCAAAGCAGTATTTATGCCGTCTCTTTCAAATAATGATTATGCAGGCAAAACTTTGCACAGGAGGTTTAAAATGCCTTCAATTCTGAGGAAAGACAAAAGTGTTTACAAAGATATTAAAAAATATACAAGCCTGAAAAAATTTAACCAGGAATTGAAAGAGTATAATATAGAAGAGGAAAGAAGGATATTTTATGTTGGCTGCAGCAGGGCAGAAAATTACCTTTTTTTATCTGCAAGTGATGACAAAAAAAATCCGCCAAACCTGCAACATGAAGCCCTTGATTTTTTAAAAGATATTATACCGGCAGATAATCTTATACCTTTAAACATGGACGGCAGAAATTACCTTAAAGAGTCTTTCGGATATGATAGCCCTGCATATTTTAAATCTTTTAAAAAATATATTGAAAAGACTGTTGGCAAGGAAAATATAAAGCCGGGTGTTTTATTGCGGCAGGAAAGTAAAAAAACCCCTGATTTTTTTGATTATTGTATGGGGGGTAAAAGTGAATACGCGTTGTCTGCAATGTCAGATTTTATAACTTTTAAAAAACAGAAAATCAGTAAAACAGAAGATATTTTAAAAGAATACGGATTAAATGCTTGGACAGAATTTTTCCAGGAATTAAATCCCTTACCTGAAAGCATAAGGCAGTATATAAAAGTTATAAAAAAAGCAAAAGATTTCAGTCCGAATTATGGTGTTAAGAAAAGCAGCATGGCAAAAAAACACTTCTCCCTGACCGAGATACTGAATTATTGCAGATGCCCCTCATTTTACAGATGGAAATATGTTTTTAATATTCCTGAACCCTTAAAGGATGAGGCCGACATTGGCCTTAAAGTGCACAGACATATACAGATTCTTACATCGATAAAATATAAAGATTTAATGCCAAAGTGCCTGCCAGCCGCAGCTGATATTGATGAAAAAGAATACCTTGAAATGATTAAGGAAAATGAAAAATCACCTGATGTATATCCCTGCGTAAAAAATTATTTTGACAGCATCTTATATGGCTTTCCTGATGTTTTGCAAATAAAAGTCGAACAGCTTTTTTACTGGCATCTTGAAGGATATGTGATAAGCTGCAAGGTCGACAGAATGGACATAGGGCATGACGGACATTTAAGGATAATAGATTATAAGACTTCAGGCTTTAAAAAGGGTGGCGAAAAAGACAGATATCTTGAACAGCTTAAAGCATATGCATGTGGTCTGTCTTCGATATACGGCACACCTGCAGATAATATTTCGGCTTATCTTCTATTTTTAAAAGACGGGCATATTTTAAAATCTGCATTTGACTGTGCAGAACTTAAGTCTTTCAGTTTATTTTTAAAACAGGTCATAAAAAATATTAACAGTTTCATGTTTGAACCATGCAATAGTTCATTATGCAGCAAAGAATGCTGTTATTTTGAATTGTGCCATTAGGCCACCCTGGTGCACCATGACCTGTAATTTTTAATTTCGTTTTTAACCACTTTAAAATAAAGCGCCTGGATTTTTTTTGTGATTACACCTATAGCTCCAGTACCTATTTTTCTCTTATCAACGCTGCCGATTGAAGAGACCTGGGCGCCCGTACCGCAGAAAAAAAGCTCATCTGCAGTGTATAGCTCTGTACGGTCAATTGGCCTTTCGACAGTTTCAAGACCCAGCTCATTTTTTGCAGTAACAATAACGGTATCCCTTGTAATGCCTTCCAGTATATCATCATAAACCGGAGGCGTAATAAGAGAGCCGTTTTTGACCATGAACAGGTTCATTGCGCTGCCTTCACTGACATGCTGGCCGTTTGCAGCAAGCACTATTGCTTCATCGTAACCGTTAAGCAATGCCTCAGATTTCTGCAGGGCTGAATTGACATATGAGCCTGATATTTTTGCCCTGGGTGGAATACAGTTGTCAGGTAACCTGCCCCAGCTTGAAACGCATGCACTTACCGGTTTATTTAAATCAAGGTATTCACCCAATGGTATAGAATATATAAAAAGGTCCTGTTCAACGCCTATCATTTTGGGCCCTATTTTGGTACCACTGTTATAGGCAAAGGGCCTGATGTAAGCGTCTTCAGAATAGCTTTCCTTTTCCAGAAGGGCAATTGTCGTATCACAAAGCTGTTCAATGCTGTACTTTATATCTATCATCATTATATTTGAGTTCTTAAGAAGCCTTTTATAATGGTCTTGCATTCTGAATACATAATTGCATTTATCTTTTTCATTCCAGTAGCTTCTTATACCTTCAAAAATTGCAGTGCCATACTGCAAAGCATTTGTCCTTATGTCAACCTTTGCATCAGATATAGAAATGATTTTTCCCTGAAAGAAAGCGTACTGCGGGTGCAACTCTTTTACCATTTTTTTCCTTTGTTCAAATTGAATTTTAATATATTTTTACTCATTTTATTTATTTTTTCAATAAAATAAGATATGTTATTAAGAGTAGCTGTAAAATAGCAGGCAATAATAATAATAATCTCCCGGGAGGTAAACCTCTATGAAAGTACCGGCAAATCTAAAAAGCTTTGTAAAATGCATTTGTATAAAATGTCCTTCCCACAATAAATGCATGAAGCTTAAATTGCAAAAAATATTCTGCGCAAAAGGTAAAACAAACTGTAAAATAGAACAAAAAGGATGTATTTGTAATCAATGTCCTCTTGCCGCAGAATATAATTTAAAAAAGCTTTATTATTGTGTTACAGGAGCCGAAGAGTAAGAATTATTTGTCCTGTTTGGATTTTATTTTAAAGACTTTTGT
>JAFGMJ010000042.1 GCA_016927635.1 Actinomycetota bacterium | reverse complement strand
ACTTAAAAACCCTTTATTTTTCAATCCTTATTCTGACATCTCCTGCTATAGCACCTTTGCCTTTTTCTTTTACGAAAAGCGGGTTGATATCCATTTCAACTATTTCAGGAAAATCAGTCACAAGTTGTGAAATTTTTAACAGAACTTCCACAATACTATCAATATCTGAAGGTTTCTCACCCCTGGCACCCTTTAAAAGTTTCACAGTCTTTATTTCATCAATCATTTCCTTTGAATCTGTTTCTTTTATTGGAGCTATCCTGAAAGATACATCTTTTAAAATCTCAACGTATATTCCGCCAAGCCCGAACATAATCATATGCCCGAACTGCGGATCTTTATTTACTCCTATTATTACTTCCTTTTTATCCTGTACCATTTCCTGGATAGAAATACCATTTATTCTTGCCTGTGGCAATGATTTTTTTACATTTGCAAGTATGGTATGAAATGCAGATTCAAGTTCTTCATCATTTTTAATTCCTACTTTAATGCCGCCTACATCAGACTTGTGAAGAATATCAGGAGAATCTATCTTTAAAACAACGGGGTAACCGGTATTTTTTATTATATCATGAGCATCAGTGATGTTTTTAGCAACTCCAGCATAAGGAACCCTTATATTATATGCAGTAAGGATATCTCTTGCTTCCATCTCACCCAGCTCAAGCCTGTTTCGCTCAATATTTAATTTAAATATTGCAGATACTGTTTTTTTGTCAGAATTGAATGCTTTTATTAGTTCATGGTCTTTCTTTATCCAATCGGACTGATCAATTAAAGCTTTTAAAGCCTGCACGGCTTCTTCAGGAATTGAAAAATTAGGTATTCCTATGCTGTTTAAATAATCTACGCCTTCTTTTACCTCATGCCCGCCCATAAAGCTTGTAACTACTGGTATTTTACGACCTGACTTTTCAAGAGCTTCAGCAAGAGCTTTTGCGGTGCCCAGTTCATCTGTCATAGCCTGCGGCGTAAGAAGCACAATCATTGCATGAATATCTTTGTCTTTTAATATAACTTCAAATGTTTTCTCATATCTTTGAGCAAGAGCATCGCCAAGTACATCTATAGGATTATAGAAATTACCTGCAGGCGGAAGAAAAGTTTTTAATTCCTCTACAGTTTCAGGTTTTATTTTTGCAAGGTTAATACCGTTTTCTTCGCATGCATCACTTGCCATTATTCCCGGTCCGCCAGCGTTCGTTACTATAGCGATATTCCTGCCTTCCGGCAATGGCTGGTGTGCAAATGCAGTTGCAAGATTGAAAAGGTCTTTGACGGTTTTTGCTCTTATGATACCCGTCTGTTTAAAAGCTGCTTCATAAGCTTTTGATGAACCCGAAAGCGTACCAGTATGAGATGAAACAGCTTTGGCTCCAGCATCCGTATTGCCAGATTTTATTACTATTATTGGTTTATGCTTTGTAACCTTTGAACAGACTTTCATAAATTCTTTACCATTTGTTACACCTTCAATATATGCGGTAATAACGTTTGTCTCTTTATCGTCAAGCCAGTCCATAAAAAGATCGATTTCCCCAATATCTGCCTTATTTCCCATTGAGACGAATTTAGAAAGTCCAATATTGTTTGTCTTTGCCCAGTCAAGAACAGCAGTTCCAAGAGCACCTGACTGTGACAGAAATGCTATCACACCGCTTTCAGGCATATTTGGCGAAAATGATGCATTAAGAGGACAGTTAAAATCTATCATGCCAAGACAGTTAGGGCCAAGAAGCCTTATTCCGTACTGCTTTGCTTTCTCGGCAATCTCTTTTTCCAGAAGTGCGCCTTCCTTACCGGTTTCTTTAAATCCCGCAGAGATTATTATTGAAAATTTTGTCTGTTTTTTTGAACAATCTTCCAGAGCCTGCATTATGTATTTATTAGGTATTACCATAATTGCAAGGTCGATACTGTCTTCAATGTCAAGAACTGATTTATAGCACTTGTGTCCAAGAATCTCATCCGTATTAGGATTAACCAGCAGCACTTTTCCCTTATAGCCTGAATTTAAAATATTATCTACTATAGTGTGCCCGACTTTTGTTTTATCTCTTGAAGCACCGATTACTGCTACTGATTTTGGACAAAAAAAATCAGTGAATTCCAAAGCATCCTCCAATCGTATTTTAAAAAAATCTCTATCCTTATAGATAAAGTAAAATCTTTAATTTATCATGAATTTGCAGCTTTTTCTGATGTATCATCTACAGAATTTACAGGAATTTCAACATTTTTAGCTTTTGTGTCTTTTATATTTTTCTTTACCTGTTTTGAGCCAGCTGCATTTTTATTTGACTGCGAGCCTGATTTTGATGAAGTTTCTTTTACTTTTTCTGTACTTTTTTCTTTGCTCTTTTTCTCGAGCTTTATTATTTCTTTGTTGTCATAATAACCGCATGCCCTGCATACACGGTGTGCAATTTTCTTTGCCCGGCATCTTGGACATTCAACAATTGAAAGTACATTTAATTTAAAGCTATTTCGCTTAGTATTTTTT
>JAFGMJ010000041.1 GCA_016927635.1 Actinomycetota bacterium | reverse complement strand
AGACAAAATAAAAATTTTTTAAATAATTTAACAAAATATTTATGTAATTTAAAAATTCATGATTGAAAAAATAATCGAACAAATCAAAGCCTCTGAAAATAAGTCAAAAGAATTAATTTCTGATGCCAGAAAAGAATATAATGAAATAATCGAGAAAGCTTATCAGCAAAGCTCAGAAATGGAAAATCAGACAAAAAAAGAAATTTCAAATATATATGCGGACTATGATCAAAAAGCCATAAAAGATGCAGCAATGGAAATTGAAAAAATCAGGTCTGCATATGATAAAAAAATCACCGAAGTTAAAAAGGCAAGTGCTGCAAAAAAAGAATCTGCTATTGATTACATTATAAGGAAGGTCAACAAATAATGGCAGTTGCAAAACTTGCAAAGCTACTAATTATAACCCATAAGTCTGATGAACCTGAACTTTTAAAAGCTCTGCAGAAAAGGGCCGTTGTTGAAATAAATCCTTATGTGCTTGAAGAAAATCCCTCGATTTCTTCATCTTCAGACTCTGACAGCTATAAAATCGATGACAGGCAGATTAAAAAAATCATTGAAATACTTGAGGGCTGCAGAAGCAGAAAAGAACAGAAAGTTGCGTCAAAAGCGGGCAAATATGTTGTTAAAAAAACTGAATATGAAATGATTGGCAACAGGGAAGATTTTAAGGATATAATCGAGGAAATATCCGGCTATGATAATGAAATAAAAAACAATGAAATTAAAATAGCTGAAATTAACAACAAAATAAATCTGCTTAAAAAATGGCAATATTTCCATGGCAATATTGAAGATTTAGGAAGGTTCAAAAATTTTGTCATAAGGCTTGCAGGCTTCAGGTTAAAAAGCAGCGAATTTAAAAAAATATCTGGTCAACTCCACAGACACAATATAGCTTTTGAATTATTAAACAGGTCCGGGGATATGTTGGCGCTTATACTGGCCTATCATAATGATTTTAAACCTGAAGCCGAAGAATATCTTAACAGCATTTCTTTTGATGAGGCTGAACTTGATGGATACAAAGGAACAGTAGAAGACAATATAAATAATCTTATTAAATCATTGAAATATCATAATGATAGAAAAGAAATACTTTTAAAATTATTAAGGGATATGGATTCCAGGTATTACAGGGATCTTATTATATACCTTGATTATGTTGAAAATAATAATGATATAGAAGAGGCTCTCGATTCTAATTTTCCTACAGAAAATGCCTCTGTTTACACAGGATGGGTTGCAAACAAGGAAAAAAACAAAGTCTTTTCTTTATTTGATAAATTCAAGCATTCAAAGATTTATGAAATAGAACCAAAAGAAGATGAGGAATTGCCCATAATACTTGACAACAAACCGGTTTTTAAACCTTTTGAGTTAGTAATAAATCTTTATGGCGTGCCAAGGTATTTTGAAATCGACCCCACACCTTTTGTTTCGCTGTTTTTTGCGCTTTTCTTTGGGCTTTGCCTTACTGATGCCGGTTACGGGTTTATATTTATTATACTTGCCGCCATTATATATTTTAAAATAAAAACTGCAAGAAAAATGGCCCTCCTTATATTTTTCCTCGGTATATTTACGGTGATTGCAGGTGCACTTTTTAACGGATGGTTTGGAGACCTGCCCGCTTATGTCGGCGGCGAAAAGTTTTTTTCAAGGTTCGCATTATTTGGCGACCCTATGAAATCAGAGTCGGGCGCAATGAACTTCTTCAGGCTGGCCCTTCTGCTTGGAGTCATACAGGTGATTTTTGGCTTATTTATTAAATTATTTGATAATATACGCAAAAAGAATTACGGGATTGCCTTTCTTGATACGCTTCCATGGATAATAATAGTAATATCACTTATAATAATTCTCTTATCCGGGGATATTGCGGTGAATATGCAGATTGTTGATGCCCCGATTTTTCCTTCATTTCTTCCGGGTATACTCATATGGCTTTTAATCCCTGCCGCGCTTGTCATAATACTTTTTTCTGCCCGTGAACAGAAAAGCTGGGGATTCAGGCTATTTATGGGATTTCTAAATCTCACAATTGTAAACGGAATAACTTCATTTTTGGGAGATTTTCTTTCATATATAAGGCTTATGGCTCTTGGACTTGTAACGGCAGGCATAGGGGTTGCAATAAATAAAATAGCATTTCAGCTTGGTTCAATTCCTGTTATAGGAATAATAATAGTTATTTTAGGCCTTATATTTGGCCATATTTTTAATATGGGAATAAATATTCTTGGTGGTTTTGTGCATACCCTGAGGCTGCAATATGTGGAATTTTTCTCAAAATTTTATGAAGGTGGCGGAAGGCCGTTTAAAGAGTTTAAAGAAGAGCATAATTATATAACTTTAGTTGATTAGGAGGAGAAATGTCTGACCAGACACTTGGATTAGCATTGACAGTACTGGGCGCTGCGCTTGCTGCAGGGCTAGCCGGCATGGGTTCTGCTATAGGAATTGGTTATCCCGGAAGAGCTGCTACAGGGGTACTTGCAGAAGATCCCAGCAAATTTGGAAGTCTTTTTCTGCTTGTGGTATTACCGGGGACACAGGGGTTTTATGGTTTTGTAGCAGCATTTTTAATAATTGGAAAAATCGCCCAGGTTACTACAATAATGCAGGGGATGCAGTTTCTTTTCGCAGCGCTCCCGGTAGGAGTTGTTGGCCTGATTTCAGCAATACACCAGGGTAAAGTAGGCGCTGCAGGAGTAAACCTTGTGGCAAAAAGGCCAAAAGAAGTAATAAAAGGAGTAATACTTGCAGCAATGGTTGAGACTTATGCAGTCCTGGGCCTTTTAATATCATTCTTTTTAATAAATGCGGTTAAGCTCACTTAAAAACAGGAGATAAAATGCCGGAATCATTTGAAAACACCGATAAGGTGTCTAAAAAGATAATCGATGATGCCAGCCAGGAGGCTAAAGAAATAATAGATAATGCAAAAAAAAAGGCTGATGAAATCATTGAAGCTGCTAAAAAAGAAAGAGAAAGTACTCTGGCAGCGGCCAGGTCTTATGCGCAGGATAAATACAGAAAAATTTATGAGCTGGAAATTGCCAAAGCAAAATCTGCAATGGAACAGGAAGTCTTAATGCAAAAAATCAGCATTATAGACGAGATTATTGATATTTCTGTCAATAAGCTCATAAATGAGGAAAGTGAAAGTTATAAAATTTTTATTAAGAAAAATTTTGAAGCATTGAATATAAAAAGCGGGGAGTACCAGATAGGAAACAGGGAAAAATTTATTACTGATGATACTTTAAAAAAAATATCCGGTTTTTCAAAGATGCAAAAATCAGAAAAAAGAGCTGATTTTGACTTTGGAATTAAAATCATTGAAGATAAGAAAGAGTACAGTATTTCTGCTGAAACTCTTGTAAATACAAATATTGATGATATTCGAATGGAACTGGCCCGCTTCCTCTTTGAAAAGGAGTAATTTTGTCTGCAATTGAATATGATATTGCTGATGATGCTGATTACCTGCATGTATGCGCTCAGCTAAAGGCAAGAGAATTTGAATTTATAGAGAAATCAAAACTCGAGAGAATGCTTTATTCTCTAAATGTCGATGATTTCCTTAAAAATTTGTCTGAGACATATTATTCAAAATTTACAAACCTTATAACTCCGGAAAAAAATTTTGATGAAATTTTTATAAATAATAACCGTGAAACTATTGATTATCTTTCAAATAGGCTAAAAACTAAGCATTTGTGCATAATGGACCTTTTGATGTTTGAAGAAAATATACATAATTATAAAGTTCTTTTGAAAGCTTTTTTACTTAAGGAAAACTTAAATAATATTTTTCTTCCTTCTTTATATACTTATCAGGTTCTCATGGATGAAATATCCGGCCAGGGTTATGCCTGTATTGATGAAAATACAACGGGTATGTTGAAAATAATACAGTCATTAAAAGATAATATACAGCCGGATTTAAAAATAGATGAAATTTCAATTGAAAAAGCTTATATGGAAAGACTTTATAGCCGCATTGAGAATACCGGCAATGAAATGATTAAAGATTTTTTAAAACATCTTATAGATATTACAAATATAAAAAATGTAATAAGAGTAAAATATGCAAACAGCAGGCTGGATTATGATATTTTCCTGCATGAAAAAGGCGATTTATCCGTGGAATATCTAAAAAAGTTTGCGCCGGAAAGCATTGATGCTTTTGTACAGGAACTGGCCTCTGGGCAATACGGCACAATTGCCACAAAGGGGTTAAATGCACTGGAGAATTATAGTACATTTTTTTCCTTTGAAAAGTATGAGTATATATATTACCTTAATTTTTTTGAGCCTGTGAGATATACGGTAGCAAATCTTGAAAAGGTGTTCAGCTTTTTTATGAGGAAAAAAATCGAACTTAAAATTTTAAATATAATTTATCTTGGTATTTTATATGGCATGGAAAAATCAAAGATTGAATCAAAAGTGGAGCTGATGATTGAAAACTAAAATAGCGGCAATAGGCGAAAAAGATATAATGCTTATTTTTAAATCTGTGGGAGCAGATGTCTTTCCTGTACACAATACTGAACAGGCTGAATCAGTTTTAAAAAAGGTTGCAAAAGAAAACTATGGAATTGTTTTTATTACAGAAACCATAGCAGCTAAACTGGATTATCTAATCAGGGAGTTCAGCGAAATGTTACAGCCGTCAGTAGTTGTAATTCCCGGACTTGGCAAAAGAAATAATTATGCGGTTGAAGTTTTAAGAAATGCGATTATTAAAGCATCTGGTACAGATGTTTTTTCATGATATCAATGAAAATTTTTTAGTGTAAATTTCATAATTTTTATAAAAAATATTCATATGTTTTTAAGCAGATTTTTTTAAGGAGATATTTAATGGGAGATTTAGGCAGTATAATAAAAGTTGCAGGACCTCTTGTTATAGCTGAAAATATGACGGGCTCTAAAATGTACGATGTGGTTTATGTGTCAGAAAAAAGGTTAATGGGTGAAATAGTTGAAATATCGCAGGATAAAGCATCTATCCAGGTTTATGAGGAGACAGGCGGAATTGGTGTTGGGGAGCCTGTTTTCCTGACAAACACGCCCCTGACAGTGGAACTTGGCCCCGGTCTTATTGAGTCTATCTATGACGGCATACAGAGGCCGCTAAACCTTATTTATGAAAAATCGGGGGACTTTATTGCCAGGGGAATACAGGTGCCTGCTTTACCCAGGGATAAAAAATGGAAGTTTATTCCACTTCTGTCTGCTGGTGAAAATGTACAAAGTGGTGATTTTTTAGGTTATGTTGATGAGACTAAGCTTGTTAAGCATTATATAATGGTCCCTGAGGGTATATCCGGTGAAGTGGAGACTATTGCTGAAGGCGACTTCACTATTGAGGAAACGATAGCAAAGATAAAAACAGATAAAGAAGTTTTGGATATTACTATGCTGCAAAAATGGCCTGTAAGAAAACAGAGGCCTTACTGCCAGAAAATAAATCCTGTTATTCCGCTTTTTACGGGACAAAGAGTTATTGACATGTTTTTTCCAATAGCAAAGGGAGGGACTGCATGTGTTCCCGGCCCGTTTGGTTCAGGTAAAACAGTAATACAGCATCAGCTTGCTAAATGGATAGATGCAAATGTGATAGTTTATATTGGATGCGGAGAAAGAGGAAATGAAATGACAGATGTATTGCTTGAATTTCCCGAGCTTAAAGACCCTAAAAGCGGCGAACCCCTGATGAAAAGAACAGTGCTTATTGCCAATACTTCAAATATGCCTGTTGCCGCAAGAGAGGCTTCCGTTTATACAGGCATAACAATTGCTGAGTATTTCCGGGATATGGGATATTCAGTGGCATTAATGGCAGACTCGACATCAAGATGGGCGGAAGCAATGAGGGAGATATCAGGCAGGCTTGAAGAAATGCCTGGAGATGAAGGTTATCCTGCTTATCTTGGTGCAAGGCTTGCTTCATTTTATGAAAGGGCAGGAATTGTCAAATGTCTTTCAAAAAAGCAGGATGTTACAGGTGCACTTACAGTAATAGGTGCGGTGTCTCCCCCTGGAGGAGACCTGTCCGATCCGGTTGTCCAGGCCACACTGAGGGTTGTCAAAGTGTTCTGGTCGCTTGAGGCAAAGCTTGCTTATAGCAGGCATTTTCCCGCAATCTCGTGGTTAAATTCTTACTCACTTTATAATGATACAATAAGAGATTATGTCCAGAAAAATATTCATGAAGATTTTTTTGCATTACAGGGTGAAGCCATGAGGCTGCTTGAAAAAGAATCTGAGCTTGAAGAAATAGTCAGGCTTGTTGGTATTGATTCATTATCCGGTGAGGAAAGGATAATACTTCTGATTGCAAAAATGATAAGAGAAGACTTTTTGCATCAGAATGCTTTCCATGATGTCGATACTTATACGGCTATAGAAAAACAGTACAGGATGATAAGCGCAATTATTTATTTTTATAATCAGGCAAATGATTTCTTAAACCATGGACTTGACATAAAACAAATAGAGAAAATGAAGGTAATGGAAATTATTGCAAGGATGAAGTATATAAAGGAAAGCGAAATATACAGGATAGAAAATATCAGCCGCGAAATAGATACGGAATTGGAAATGCTTAAAAAAGAAAATGAAATTTAAATAGATGTTAATTTCAAAGAAGGATTTTTAAAATACAGGAGATTATAAAATGTTAAAAGAATACAGGAGTATTACAAATATAGCGGGCCCTCTTCTTGTTGTGGAAGGCGTTGAAGGCGTTAAATATGAAGAACTTGTAGAAATCAGGCTCGGTGACCAGGATTTAAGAAATGGCAGAGTTCTTGAAGTGCAGGGCGATAAGGCGCTGGTGCAGGTCTTTGAAGGCACAAGAGGAATAGATACTGAAGAAACAAGAGTGCGCTTTATTGGCAGGGGCATTCATATGTATCTTTCACAGGATATACTTGGAAAGGTATTTACGGGCCTTGGAAAGCCAAGAACATCTTTTGATCAAATACTGCCTGAAAAAAGCCTGGATATAAATGGTTCTCCCATAAATCCCTTTTCAAGGGATTATCCTGATGAATTCATACAAACAGGTATTTCAGCCATAGATGGCCTTAATACTCTTGTAAGAGGACAAAAATTGCCTATATTTACAGGCTCGGGGCTTCCGCATAATAAGATAGCCGCACAGATTGCCAGGCAGTCTGCAGTTCTTGGCAAGAAAGAGGAATTTGCAGTTGTGTTTGTTGCAATGGGGATTACTTTTGAAGAATCCGAATATTTTATTGATGATTTCAGGAAAACCGGTGCACTTGAACGTGCTGTCCTTATACTTAACCTTGCAGACGACCCAGCCATTGAAAGAATCGCAACCCCAAGGGTTGGTTTGACTTGTGCTGAATATCTTGCTTTTGAAAAAGACATGCATGTTCTTGTAATACTTACAGATATGACAAATTACTGTGAAGCTTTAAAGGAAATATCAGCTGCAAGAAAAGAAGTGCCAGGCAGAAGGGGATACCCCGGCTATATGTATACCGATCTTGCCACGATTTATGAAAGAGCTGGCAGGATAAAAAATAAAAAAGGTTCCATTACACAGATACCGATTCTTACAATGCCTGAGGATGACAAGACTCATCCGATACCGGATCTGACAGGATACATAACTGAGGGACAGATAATACTTTCAAGATCGCTTCATAAGAAAAAAATATCTCCGCCAATAGATGTTCTTCCGTCTTTATCCAGATTGAAGGATAAGGGTATTGGAAAAGGAAAAACCCGCCAGGACCACGCAGATCTTTTTAATCAGCTTTATGCAGCTTATGCAAGAGGAAAAGAGGTGCAGGAGCTTGCTGTTATTCTTGGTGAGGCGGCTCTTACAGATATTGACAAACTTTATTATAAATTTGCTGAAAAATTTGAAATGCAGTATGTGTCACAGGGTGATTATGAAAACAGAAGCATTGATTTCACTCTTGATCTGGGATGGAAACTTTTATCGGTATTTCCAAGAGAAGAGCTTAAAAGAATAAGAGACGAATATCTTGACAGTTATCTTCCCAGATTTGCAGAAAAAGAAGAATTTCAAAAAGTCTAAAGAATATTTTT
>JAFGMJ010000040.1 GCA_016927635.1 Actinomycetota bacterium | reverse complement strand
ATTTTGTTTTGTTCAAGCTCAGATATGGACTTTTCCTGCTCAAGTTTGATGTTTTGCACCATCTCCTCAGCTTCAGATTTTGCCTTGCTTTTTATTTCATCTGCAACCTTATGTGCAGATATGAGGGCATCCTGTATTATTTTCTTAATATCAGTGTCTTCCGCTTCTGTGCTTTCAAACTTTACCTTGTCCAGGGACTCCTGTAGTTCATGGCTTTTCTTTAAAAGTCTCTCAAATTCAATTGAGACAATATCAAGGAATTTATCTACTTCCTCCGGGCTGTAACCTTTAAAAACTACATGGAACTCCTTTGTTCTTATGAATTCAGAATTTTTTTCCATAAAACCCTCCAAATGGATAAATTATTTATATTTTAAAAAATCATTGAACATCATTTTTACTCATAAGTTCTGACTGGATTTCAAAAGCTCTTCTCCTGGCCATTTCTGATGCTTTTTCCACAATACTTCCAAAACCTGAAGAAGTAAATTCTGAAAGCGCAGCTTCTGTTGTACCACCGGGAGAAGCTACCATTTTTATTAGCATATCTGTATCAGAATTAAATGCTTTCATCATTTCTGCAGCTCCAGCCGCCGTGTGCGTGACAAGTTTTAAGGCAGTTTTTCTGTCAATGCCCATTTTAACTGCTGCCTCAGCAAGCATTTTACAGAAAAGGAAAAAATATGCCGGGCCGCTTCCGCTTATTGCAGTCACGGCATTCTGTAGCTTTTCATCAATTAAAACATAATGCCCAAAACCGGATACCAGCTTTTTAACAAAATCCAGGTCGCTGCTTTTAACAAAACTGCCGTAACTGATAGCCGATATGCCTTGCCCAAGAAGCGCAGGGGTGTTGGGCATAATTCTTATAGCCGGAAAGCTTTGGCCCAGATGAATTTCATAAAGTCTTAACGGCACACCAGCGGCAATACTAATAATTACATTGTCTGCATGACTTAAAAACGGCGCTATTTTTTTTAAAAGACCTGGTACATCTGCAGGCTTTACAGAAATCAAAATATATTTGGAATTTATTGCAAGCTCATCTAAACAGGACTGAAACTTTATATTATAAACGCTATGAATATAATCAGCCCTTTTTTGAATTTTTTCAATTGCGTTTATATCTTCTACTTTTAAAGCACCGGAATTAATAACTCCCTTTAATATTGCTTCTGCCATATTGCCTGTTCCGATAATACCAAGCTTATACTCAAACACGGACAAAAACCCGACCTTTCTATTTCAGACCTGGTTGTATAATCCTCTTTCCCTTAGTATTTCTTTTTCATTAGAGGTCACTACCGTATCCTTCGGGGTAATAAGAAAAACCCTGTCAGCCACTTTCTTTATGCTGCCTTCAAGAGCATAGGTCAAACCGCTGCAAAAATCTATTATCCTTTTTGAAAGCTCAGGATTTGTGTTCTGCAGATTCACTATTACGGGAATATTGAATTTTAAATCATCTCCTATTGCCTGTACCTCCTCAAATTCATGAGGTTCTGTCACTGATACTTTTATTTTTTTTGCATCCCTTGCCCCGTCTATGGATAATAGTTTCCTTGAGGTTCTTTCCTGGACAGTATTTTTTTTCTGGTTTTCTTCTCTGGCAGCATAGTTTTTGAAACTGAAATTTCTGCGCGGATTAAAATCATTTCTATAATTATCTCCGTTTATGCCGTATTCCTCCTGGTGATTTTGTTCAAGGTCTTCTGAGTAGTAAGATTCACTGTCGTCTTCAGCCAGACCTAAAAAAGACAGTGTCTTTTTAAAGAAAGCGCTCATAATTCCCCCTTGCTATTATTTGACTTTAATTATTGCTACATTTTTACAATATTGAATTTCAAGAATTATAGCTATTATTATAATATAAATATAAAAAAATTTATAGGAAAATTAAAGAACCTATTCTCAGCATTGTCGCGCCCTGTTCAATAGCCGTTTTAAAGTCATTACTCATTCCCATGGAAAGCTCTTTTACTGTTTTAAAAGATGCATTCTGCCTGATTTTTTCAAGCAGTTTTTTAAGTCCGTAAAAGGTTTCCCTGATGGTATTTACATCATCTGTAAGCGGAGCCATTGTCATTAGCCCGCAAAACTTTATATTGCTGCAATTTTTTATTTCATTCAAAATCTCCCATATCCCGCCTGGTTCAATACCAAACTTTGTCGTCTCCGAAGATATGTTCACTTCGACAAGTATCTTTTGTATTTTATTTATTTTTAATGCTTCCGAGTTGATTTTTGCGACAAGACTGTCACTGTCTACGGAATGTATATATTCTGCCAGCGGTACAACCGTCTTTACTTTTCTCCTCTGGAGATGCCCTATAAAATGCCATGTGATGCCATTGCCCACACTGTGGTATTTTTCCTCAAAATCTTCTGCCCTGTTTTCCCCGAAATCATTTATTCCAAGTCCGTGCACTTCTTTTATCTGTTTTGCATCAGCATACTTTGAAGCTGCAATAAGCAGTACCTCTTCTTTTTTTCGCCCGGCAAACCTGCATGACGCTTCTATTTCCTGAGAAAGTTTTTCGATATTATTTTTATAATTTACCGTCATTTTTTTAAAAATCTTTAAATTTTTTTATTTCTTGTTCTTTCTTAAAAAAGTCGGTATATCAAGGTAGTCATCCTGCTCTATAGTTTTAAAATCCTGTGGATGTATTTTATTTGTCTTTATATCTTCCATGCTTTCATGCCTGGGTCTTTCTCTTTTTTCATTGACTTTTTCAGAGTTTAGTATATCTTCGCCGGAAAAAACCGGTTCCGCTATCTGGTCTATTTCTCTTTCAGGTCTTATTTCTTCTTCAAATATCTGTTTTTCAAGCCTTCTGCCGGCTCCCTGGAAACCTGTTGCTATTATTGTGACTTTAAGCTTATCGTTCATATTTTCATCAATAACTGCGCCAAATATTATATTTGCATCAGGGCTTGCTGCATTTCTTATGACTTCAGCAGCTTCATTGATTTCATAAAGCTTAAGGTCAGGGCCACCTGATATATTAAGCAGAATTCCCTGGGCCCCGTCTATTGAATTTTCAATGAGCGGGTTTTTTATGGCCATTTGTGCGGCTTTTATAGAACGGTTTTCACCGGATGCCATGCCATCACCAAGTATTGCTGTTCCTGCATCCTTGATTATCATCTTAATGTCGGCAAAATCAAGATTTATAAGCCCGGGAAGTGTTATCAGGTCCGTTACACCACGGACACCGGCTCTTAAAACATTATCTGCAAGTTTAAATGCGTTTAGAAGAGTGGTGTTTTCATCTGAAATCTCCAGCAGCTTGTCATTGGGTATGATTATTAAAGTATCCACATTACCTTTAAGGTTCTTTATGCCCTCTTCAGCCTGGGCAAGCCTTTTTTTGCCTTCAAAAGAGAAAGGCTTTGTAACAACAGCAACTGTAAGGCAGCCGCATTCCTTGGCAATAGAAGCAATTACAGGAGCTGCCCCCGTGCCTGTCCCGCCGCCTTCTCCACAGGTTATAAAAACCATGTCAGAGTCTTTGACCACTTCCTTTATAACATCAATGGATTTTTCAGCAGATATCCTGCCTATTTCGGGATTTGAACCCGCACCGAGCCCCGATTCACCAATTAACAGTTTTTTATCAGCATTGGACATCATAAGAGCCTGGGCATCTGTATTTATAGCTATAAATTCACATCCTGCAATATTGTCCTCCATCATCCTGTTTACTGCATTGCTTCCGCCTCCGCCTATTCCTAAAACACTTATTACAGCATAATAACTTTTACCAAGATCATTTTTCAAAACAAATCCCCCTTAATTTAAAATTAGTCAAAATTACTGCCTTTTAGGACTTTTAAAATAAAATCCCTGAAGCGGCCGGCAAAACTTTTATTCCTGTGTTTTCTATCATCAAATTGCCCCAGATCCATAAAATTTTTTATCTGGTTTGCATATTTTATAAGGCCCATGGCTGTTGAGTATGCAGGATTGCTCACAGCTTCTGCTGGCCCCTCCACTTCAAGAGTCGTACCTGTCCTTGCAGGCATGTTGAACATATTTTCTGCCAAAGCATTGATGCCTTTAAGGTTTGAGGTTCCTCCAGTTATAACCAGTCCGCATGGAATGGAATTTAGATAACCGTAAGCCTCTATTTTTTCTTTTACAAGCGTTAAGAGTTCCTTTACCCTGTCATTTACTATGCTGTAAAGCCTTATATTAAGTGCAGCTTTATTCCTTTCAAGCTGCAACTCACCCATATTGATTTTATTAAGAGTTTCATAAAAATTATGGTCAAGGTTTGCAAATTTTTTCTTTATCTCCTCCGCTTTTACAAAGGGTATATTAAGACCTATGGAAATATCATTTGTGATAAGATCTCCCCCGACAGGAAGGCAGTATGTAAATATCATTTTTTTATTCCTGTATACGGCAACATCAGTCGTGCCGCCTCCAATATCCAGCATGATAACTCCGCTGTCTTTTTCCTCAGGCGTAAGCACAGCTTCACCTGATGCCAGCGCTTCGAGAATAATGTCCTCTATATCGATATTTGCAGCTTTCACGCTGTTTATAACGTTTTTTATTGGAGTTACGGAACCATAAACAATAAGGAGTTCTACAGCCAGTTTGTCTGTTGAAAGCCCTACCGGGTCGGCTATGTCTTTTTCATCATCCACAGAAAATTGCTTTATAAGAGTGTGAAGCACATAATGTTCTGATGAGAGATTCACTTTATTGGCCATGCTTATAAGCCTGTCAACATCAGCTTTTCTTATGATTTTACCGGGCGTGTTTATATTGAGATCCGTCCAGTTATTCAAAAAAGATATATGTTTGCCGGTAAGGCCGATATATGCGCTTTCCAGGAAAAGACCTGTGGATTTTTCTGCAAGGCTTACAGAATTCAATATGGACTTTGTCGCTTCATTTATATCTACAACTAGCCCTTTTTTCATGCCTTTGCACTCTGAGGTTCCGTATCCTTTTATCTCAATTGAATTATTCTTTTTTACCATACCGATAAAGGTACTTACTTTAGTAGTCCCTATATCTATTGCAGCAATATAACCGCCCCTGGCAGGCAAATCATCCTCCAATCTAAGACTATTTTAAACAATATCATCTTATTACCGGATTATCAACATTGCTAATATCGATTTCTGAATATGTTATTTCCTGGGTTTTAAGCCTATCCAAAACCTCACGAAGAATAGCATTCTTCTCCTGTATCCTGTCGCTTGTCCCGAATATGATTTTTTTATTGTTAATCATTAAAAATACTATATCTTCTTCAAAATCCTTACTTATATACGCTTCCTTCACGTCCTGTTTAAGCTCCAGATCAAGTATTTTGTATATAAGGCCACAGCTTAAAAGATTCTTTTTAGCAATCTTCTCACCAGTGGAGGGCCTGTATTTTAATGCATTTTTAACAGTTATTATATTATCATAATTTTTTAAATCTTTTGCATCAATCTTTTCAAGCACAATGCCCTCATCATCAATAATATAATAGTCTGACGCATAAAAAGCTTTTACATAAGGCTTTCTTTCTATTACATCAAGCTCTATTTTATCCGGGAAAATTTTTTTAAGTGTAACGCTTTTTATCCAAATCAGCTCTGTAAGCAGCGTGTCTTCAATTTTTTTCTTATCGACTTCAAAAACATTCAAACCCTGGAAAAGCTTTGCGACACTGTAAATCTCATTTTCAGAATATTTTTCATTTCCTGTTACCTTTATATTTTTTACTTTGAAATAACTGCTGTTATAAAAATAGTTAAAGCCCCATATCATCAGCAGGAAAAAACAGAAAAATAAAAAAATCCATAAAACCAGCAGAAATTTCCTTTTTATGTTACGCCTTTTCCTGGCTGCAAGTATTTTCTGATAATTTTTATCTCCATTTGCCATTTCTTAAAGCTTAAGGCTTGCACAGTTAAGTATTATTTCCGTAAGCGCCGCAAAATCAATCCCCATCGCTGCTGCAGCCTTGGGCACAAGGCTTGTAGGTGTCATACCTGGTATAGTATTTACCTCAAGTACATGTATATCATTTTTCCTGTCCATTATCATATCGACTCTTGATAAGGCGCTGCAGTCTAGCATATTGTGACATTTAATGGCAGTTTCAGAAATTAAGTCTGATATTAAAGAATCCAGCATGGCCGGAACCAAATATTCTGTAAGTCCTCCTGTATATTTTGCTGCATAATCATAAAACCCGCTTTTAGGTTTTATTTCAATTACAGGCAGCGCAACAGGGTCACTGCCGATTATGCCAACAGTTAAAAGCCTTCCTTCAATGAATTTTTCTATTAGAATGGAGCTGTCGTATTTAAATGCTAAAAATACGGCCTCTTCAAGCACTTGGATATCTGGCACTATGGTAACGCCGATCGTGGAGCCTCCCCTGTTGGGTTTTACAATTACCGGATACCCTATATTAACCTGAACATTTTTGCTGATTTTATCTATTTCTATATTGTTTTTACTGTAAAGAGGCATAAAAGCGGGTGTCGGAATATTTTCAAGCTGGAATATTTTCTTTGAATATATTTTATCCATTGCAAGAGCGCTTGCAAGTATGCCTGAACCGGTATAAGGTATCTTCATTAATTCCATTAGTCCCTGTATTGTGCCGTCCTCACCGTACTTTCCATGTAGGGCAATAAATGCAACATCCATGCCGGTTTCAGTAATTTTCTTTAAATCGCCGTCAAAATCTATAAAAACGCTTCTGAACCCTGATTCAAGAAGGGCTTTGTGTATGCCTTTTCCGGTGGAAAGCGAGACTTCCCTTTCAGATGAAATCCCACCAGCTATTACCCCTATTGTCAGGTTATTTTTATTTTCTGAAAATGGCATATCCTGCGAAATGCTTTTTAAAATTGTTTTCTCCATTCATTCTCCAGGCTTACAAATTTTTAAAAATGAAAATTATGCAATGATATTATTTATTAGCTTTAAAACCCTGCCATTTTTATTTCATATTCAAGCTCAATATTTTTTTTATTTCTAACGGTTTGCCTTATTATTTCAGCAAGCGTGTATATATCTTTTGAAACAGCATTACCTGTATTTATTATAAAGTTTGCATGCTTTTCTGAGACCATAGCGCCTCCATATTTAAAGCCCTTAAAACCGCACCCGTCTATTATCTTGCCGGCAGAAACGCTGCCGTTTTGGGGGTTTTTGAAAATGCAGCCGATATTTTTTGTACTTGCAGGCTGCCGGTTTTTTTTGGTTTTTATGTTTTCCCTTATTTTCTTAAAAATATCTTCCCGCACGTCTTTAATATAGACCCCATTATTTTCATCTTGCCCTTTTTTTATAGCTTTTTCCCCTGGCAAATCATTTGCCTGTCTGAAGAAAATATCTGTCACCAGGAAAAGCCCGGGCAGTTTTAAGAGCCTGTAAAGGCCAGTTGATTCATTAAAAACTATCTCTGACTGTTTTATGCCTTTTCCAAGAATCTGAATGATACTGATTTTTTCCACCATGCTGTTTATGCTTTTATCAGCTGTGCCGCTGCTTCCGGTAACCGCTCCGCCAAGTGTGCCAGGTATGCCTGCAAGAAATGAAAAATCATAACCCCTTCTGGCAGTTTCAACGACAAACTTTGTCAGTTTACAAGCTGAGCCAGCAGCAATATTGCCTTCGTCATTAAATTCAAGATAATCAAATTCTTTTCCAAGCTTCAGTAACAGAAAGGGCAAATCACCATCTGCAAATAAAATATTGGTTGCATCCCCTACCGGATATATGTTTAAGGCAGGCATGCCCAGTGAAATATATTCACCCAGGAACTTCAGCAGCTCATTTCTTTTGTGGGCAGTTACAAAGCAGGAACAACGTCCGCCGGTTTTAATCGATGAAAGCTTTGAAAGGTCAAATCCAAAAAAAGAGCTTTCAAGCAGGCCATTTCTTTTTAATATGTTTTTAATTTTATCCATCATTTTTTCTATAAAAAATCATATTCTAAGCAGCTCATCTGTTACCCGCGTTATGTCTCCAGCTCCCATCAGAAGCACCGTATCGTCTTTTTTTATTATACTGTCAAGATAAGCGCTAACGTCATTTAAATGCGGTATATAGGCTAACCTATTTTTAAAACCTTTATCAACCATACTGTCAATAAGAAGTTTTCCTGTAATTCCGGGCAGCGGTTTTTCATCTGAAGCAAAGACATCTGTTACAATAAGTATGTCGCATGAATCAAAACTTTTACTGAAACGCTCATGCAGGTTTAAAAGCCTGCTGTAGCGGTGAGGCTGGAAAACAGCAATTATACGTCCTTTTTTTTCGATAAGTGCGGCATCAAGCGTAGCCTTTACCTCTGTCGGATGATGTGCATAGTCATCAAAAATAACTGCGCCTTTCTTTTCACCTCTTTTTTCAAACCTTCTTTTGGCCCCGGTGAAAAACTGCAGAGTTTTTATGGCTTTTTCCATATCAAGTCCCAGCCCATGGCAGACAGCCAGGGCAGCAAGGCTGTTTTTTATATTGTGAATACCGGGAACATTCAATTTGACTTCGTGAATTTTTACATTTTCGCTTCCCGGTTCTTTTATTACAAGGTCAAAACGGCAAGCATAGTTTAAAAGGTTTATATTTGCTGCGCTGATGACATTTCCCCTGGAAATGCCAAAAGTAATGCAGCCGGTTTTTTCTGCTGCAAATTTTATATCAGGCATATCCTCATCGCCATTTATTACTGCAAAGCCCCCATCTTTTATATTAAGCAGGAAATCCTTAAAACTTTTTTTAAGAAGAGTAAAGTCTTTCCAGTAATCCATATGGTCCTCTTCGATATTTGTAACGACTCCCACAAAGGGCCTGTACATAAGAAAAGTCCCGTCACTTTCGCATGCTTCTGCTATTATAAACTGCCCTTTGCCAAATCTCGCATTGGAACCAAGCTCATTTAATTCACCGCCGATTATTATTGTAGGATCCAGTTCAAGACCCCTGAAAATCAATGAAATCATTGAAGTGGTCGTTGTTTTTCCATGAGTGCCCGTAACAGCTATACCTTTTTTCCTGTTTAGTATCCAGGAAAGAACCTGGCCTCTTGTAAAAACAGGTATTTTTTGATTTCTTGCGCTCACAAGCTCTTCATTTGACTGGGGTATTGCTGTAGAATATATCACCGCATCAGCATTTTTAATATTTTCAGCGCTATGCCCTATATAAACCTTTATCCCCTCATTTTCAAGAAGGGATGTGTAGCGGCTGCTTTTTAAATCAGAGCCTGACACGGAGTGTCCGTGGCCCTTTAGCACTTTGGCTATTGCGCTCATACCGGCACCGCCAATGCCTATTAAAAAAAAACTTTTATATTTATCCAGTGCATCTGTCTGCAGCATATTATATGTCCCCTGTTAAAGTCCTTTTTTTAAATATAATCCTTTAAATTGCCAATATTTTATTTGTAATAATATCCAGGCGTTTTTCGCTGTCAATAAAATATTTTTCATAATCTGCCTGGCGCTTTTCTATATGCATATTTTCCAAAACATTTTTAATATTTTCCAGCAGCATTTCCGGGTTTAAATCCTTATCCCTTATTATCTTTGCCATTTTTTTCTCTTCAAGATAGCGTGCATTGTAATACTGGTGATCATCAATTGCCTGCGGATATGGAATAAGTATTGAAGGTATCATTGTATATTCAAGTTCAGCCACAGTTGATGCTCCTGCCCTGGATATAATAAGGTCTGCAAACCTGTAAAGTCTGTATATTTCATCAACATAAGGATAAATTTTAAATATCAGCCTGTCTTTTATATTTTGCGTCTGCTCAAGTTTTTCCTTCAGCCCTTCATAAAAGCGTGTCCCGCTTATAAGTATTATCTGCATATCTTCCGAATACCTTAAATAATCATAAAGTGCGGCAACCGTACTGTTTATTTTTTCTGCGCCAAGGCTTCCCCCAAAAGAAATGACAGTTTTTCGTTCCTTCTGGCAACCCCATTTTTCATATTCAGGCTCATTTTTATAATACTGCCTTACTGAGCGCCTCAGTAAATTGCCTGTGTATACTGTTTCAGAGTTTTTATTAAATATACTCTTTTTCAAATAATTACCGGAGTTTTCAAAACTTAAAAAAACATATCTTGAAAACTTTGCAAAAAATCTGTTAAGCCTTCCGGGGATATAATTCTGCTCATGAAGCGCGATTTTTTTGCCGCTTAGCAGTGCGGCAAGAAAAACCGGCGCACATACATAACCTCCCATCCCAAGTACAAAAACAGGTTTAAAACTGTTGATGATAAAAAAAGCTTTAAAGAAGCCCGCCGAGAGATTGAAGAAAAATTTTATAAGCACAATAATTTTTTTAAAAACACCTGACGCTACTGCAAGCCCGGAAGCCCTGACCTTTTTATATATAATATCAAGGCCGGAGGTCAGTTCCCGCTCAATATCTTTACCCGTACCTATAAAGGTTATTTCAGTATCCGGGTATTTTAAAAGAATATGTTCTATTATGGATACTGCCGGATAAATATGGCCTGCGGTACCACCGGCAGCTATGATTACTTTTTTATTCATATTATTCATATTTCCCCATCACTTTTTTTAATCACAGTATAATTCTGCCTTGCAATATTTAAAAGAATGCCCATAGATGCCATTGAAGTCAAAAGAGATGAGCCTCCCGAGCTTATAAAGGGAAGGGGCAGGCCTGTAACGGGCAGTATGCCTATCACTACTGATATATTTATTATTGCCTGCATCACTACCATAGATGTTATCGCACCGGCAAGTGTCCTGCCGAAATAGTCCTGGGTCTTCAGGCATACCCTTATGCCGAAAAAACCTATTGCCAAAAAGAGTATTATAACTGCTATAGTGCCAACCATGCCGAATTCTTCACCAAGTATTGCAAAAATAAAATCCGAATGAGCTTCAGGAAGATATGAATATTTTTGCACGCTGTTTCCCAGCCCAAGCCCTATTATGTTTCCGGAGCCAAGGGCAATAAGTGACTGGTTAACCTGGAAATTTACACCTGCTTCCTCAGCAGTTCTGTTTAAAAAAGCAAAAATACGCTCTCTTCTGTATTCTTCCATAAACATATAAGCAACAAGGACTATTAACCCTGCCATGCCAAGGCTGAAAATATGAGGTATCCTGACATTTCCAATAAAAAACAGTATAAAAACAGTTATCCATATCACGACAACAGTGCCAAAATCCGGCTGTAAAAATATTAAAAGGGTAATGAGCAGAAGCACCATAAAAGAGGGCCAGATTATATTCTTAAATATCTTGTTGTCTTTATATCTTGTACTCAGTGCATGGCAGATAAACATTATAAGAGCCAGTTTTGCGATTTCTGACGGCTGTATGCTGAAAAAGAAAAGATTGAGCCATCTTTTGGATCCGCCAACCTCAATTGCAAGCCCGGGTATGAGAACCAGCGCAAGCAGTCCTATGCTGATAAGGAGAAATATTACAGAAATTCTTTTATAAAAATTGTAATTTATTTTTGAAAAAATTATAAAAACCGTAAAAGATATTACCCACCATATGGCATGCCTTCTTATAAACCAGTATGCGTCATTGAAATACCTTTCCCCGACTGCCGTAGACGCGCTATATACCATTATTATTCCTATAATTGAAAGAATAAGAGTAATTATAAAAATAAAATAATAGTCTATATTTATTTTGAGTATGTTGTATCTTTGGTATTTTTGCTCTTCATCTATCATTTTTTATTTTTTTTCCATACTGTTTAAAACAAAATCTTTAAATTTTTTTCCCCTGTCTTTGTAATCCTTAAACATATCAAAGCTTGCACAAGCGGGAGATAACATGAGAACATGTTCTTTTTCTGTCACTTCAAGGCCTTTATTTACAGCCTCTTCAAGAGTGGAGCATAAAAAAATACTGTAGGGAAGGGATATTATTTCCCTGCCATGCCTTTCAAGCATTTTGAGTATTTTTATTTTTGTCTCACCTATCAGTATAAGATTTAATACCCTTGAATCAAGGCAAGGCAGCAAAATACTGAAATCCATATCCTTATCTTTACCCCCAAGTATAAGGGTGACTTCCCTTTCAAAGCTTTCAAGCGCTTTTATGGTTGCATCGGGATTGGTGGCCTTTGAGTCATTGTAGACTTTAATGCCGTTTATTATGCCTACAAATTCCTGCCTGTGTTCAAGCGGATTAAAAGAATTTATTGCACTTTTAAGTTCCCTGTCATTTATATTAAAAATTTTAGCTGCAGCAACGGCGCACATTATATTTGAAATATTGTGTTTTCCCCGCAGATATGCTTTGGAAATATCTATTTTGCCCGCAATTCCTTCTATGCTGTAATTAATAAACCCGTTTTCAAAAAAAATATCGCATTTGCTGGCTTTATCCAGACAATATCCGGTTTTTTTTGCTTTATTTAAAAAAAGAAAGCCGCTTTCTGCCAATATCCTGTTTATCCATTCATCATCATAATTCAATATAACCCAGCTTCCAGGACCCGCATTATTAAAAATCCCAAACTTTATATACGCATATTTTTTCATTGAAAAATGTCTGTCCAGATGGTCAACTGTGATATTGAGTATTGCTGACACAAAAGGCGAAAAACTGTAGCATCTTTCTAGCTGGAAGCTGCTGATTTCTATGACCCTTATAAGATTTTTTCTCTTATCATCAATTGTGCCTATGAGGGGGTTGCCTATATTTCCGCATACAATTGAATCCCTTTTGCTTTTTTCAAAGATGCTGTTTATTAAAGTAACAGTGGTAGTTTTACCGTTTGTTCCGGTTATGGCAATTGTATTTTTTTTCTGAGCCCTGCCCATTAACTGCCATGCAAGCTCTATTTCGCTCCACACAGTGATTCCAATCCTGTCAGCCTCTTTTATTAAAGGCACCTCATCAGATATGCCAGGGCTCAGTACAATAATATCCACTGAGTCAAGAATATCTTTTTTTGCTGTGATATTTTCATCAAGAATAAGCTCAAAACTGCAGCTTTTTTTCCTTTTAAGAAGTTTTTTTATGTTTTCCGGAAGCTCAAAGCCAGTGTTGCTGTCTATTGCTTTTATATGCCCTGCTTTTGCTGCAAGCTTTTTTATGACATTTATGCCACTTGCACCAAGTCCGGCCACAAGCACTCTTTTATCTTTAATAAAATCTGGACCTTTTTTTTCGGCTGTTTTATTTTTATCATACTGAGCCATAAAATATCTCCGTATTATTTCTTTTAAGTTTGATCAGATAAACTTCAGGTAATATATAAAAAACCCGGTTCCCGCAAAAAGTGCGCATATTATCCAGAACCTTATTATCACTTTTATTTCAGGCCATCCAAGCAGTTCGAAATGATGGTGCAGAGGCGCCATTTTAAATACCCTTCTTTTTTTTAATTTAAACCATAGAACCTGGATGATAACTGACAGCGCCTCCATTGCGAAAAGCCCCCCAATTATTATTAAAATCAGCTCCTGTTTTAAAACCACAGCAGCTGCTGCAATAAGGCCTCCAAGCCCGAACGAACCTGTGTCGCCCATAAATATTTCTGCGGGAGCTGTGTTCCACCATAAAAAGCCTGCGCATGCTGCAAGAGTGGCTCCGCATATTACCGCAGCATCAATGCCAAAACTTACCTCAAGCACAGACCATTCAAGAAAAGCTATAAAGCTGAAAACGCCAAGTACTATTGCGCATGAGCCTGCCGCAAGGCCGTCAAGCCCGTCAGTAAGATTTACCGCATTTGTCGTAGAGATTATAATTATTACCGGCATTATATAGTACCACTGCCCCAGCTCTATATTTATACTTGTAAAGGGAACAGAAATATATGTGTCCAGATGCAGTACGAATCTTGCAAAAACCACAAAATAAATGCATACCGCTGCAAGCATGAATATCTTTATCCAGCCCCTGAGCCCAAGGTTTCTTTTTCTTTTTAGCGCTATATAATCATCCACAAATCCTATAATGCCGCAAAGCAAAAAAACTGAGACTATAAACATGCCTTCTATGCTGTAGTCTTCGTATCTGTAAAATTTTATAATAGTTACAGCGCAGTACGCCAGCACGGCTGCAAAAATAAATATTACACCGCCCATTGTAGGGGTCCCGGTTTTTGCAGTATGCGACTGAGGCCCGTCT
>JAFGMJ010000006.1 GCA_016927635.1 Actinomycetota bacterium | reverse complement strand
CTTCGGGCTA
Organism: Actinomycetota bacterium; assembly: GCA_016927635.1. Taxonomy (GTDB): domain Bacteria; phylum Actinomycetota; class Humimicrobiia; order Humimicrobiales; family Humimicrobiaceae; genus VGAZ01. The sequence continues at coordinate 3,629 of JAFGMJ010000006.1, read as the reverse complement.
TTTATAATTCAGCAAAAAAATTAAGGGTAAAAAATTTATATTTTATAACCCGAAACAGCTTAACAGATTAAAAACATTGCGAAAATTATCTTTTAAACAGCCATATTATTTTTTATGAGACTTTAATATAAACCATTTTTATAATTATTATGTATAAAAAAACTATACATAAGGGAGAAAAAGATGAAATTTTTAATTGGAATGGATATTGGCACAAGTTCGACACGAGCGATTATTATTGACCAGGATGGGAAACTGATAGCTTCTGCAACTGCTGATTACCCCCTTATAACTCCAAAACCCGGATGGGCAGAGCAGGACCCTGAGGACTGGTGGCAGGCATCTGTAAAGGTTATTAAAGAAGTGATTTGCGCATCAGGTATTAATCCTTATGACATTGCGGCAATAGGGCCTTCCGGCCAGATGCATGGAAGTGTTTTTCTTGACAGGAAGAAAAATGTACTAAGGCCTGCGCTTCTCTGGTGTGACCAGAGGACACAGAAACAATGCGACCAGATATATGATATTTTCGGTTATGAGGGTTTTATTAAGCTCTCGTATAATAAGGCTCTTACAGGATTTACAGCGCCAAAGATATTGTGGCTGCGGGAAAATGAGCCTGAAAATTATAAAAGGCTTTTTAAAATACTGCTTCCCAAGGACTACATAAGATTTAAACTTTCAGGGACTTTTGCCACAGAAGTATCTGATGCGTCCGGTACAGTGCTTATGGATATAGCCAAAAGAAGATGGTCTGACGATATACTCAATGGTTTAAATATAGATAGGAACCTTCTTCCTGATATATTTGAATCTGATGTTATATCTGCAAAAGTGAGCAGTGCTGCAGCCAGCCTGACCGGTCTTATTGAAGGAACTCCTCTAGTTGGCGGTGCAGGCGACCAGGCTGGAGGAGCAGTGGGAAGCGGTATAGTTACCCCCGGGCTTATTTCAGATTATCTTGGCACATCAGGAGTGGTTTTTTCCTATAGCGACAGCCCGGTTTATGACAGCCAGGGCAGGCTTCATTCTTTCTGCCATGCTGTAAACGGCAAATGGCATTTGATGGGGGTTACTCTTTCAGCTGCGGGTTCGTTGAAATGGTATGATGATAAATTCGGTCCAAGCGATGAAATAAAAAAACAGTATGCTGAAATAAAAGGTTATAAACTGCTGGACATGCAGGCTGAGCGCATTAGCCCCGGAGCGGAAGGCCTTATATTTTTGCCTTATCTTTCAGGAGAGAGGACTCCATATGCGGATCCGTTTGCAAGGGGTGTTTTCTTCGGCCTCTCCTATATACATGGCCAGGACCATTTTGTAAGGGCAATTCTTGAAGGAGTGGCTTTCAGCCAGTATGACTGTTTAAGGCTTATGGGTGAAACAGGCATAAAGTCTGATAAAGTCATATTATTTGGAGGAGGGGCCAAAAGCAAACTGTGGAAGCAGATAACAGCTGATATATTCAATACTGAAATTGTCACACTCAATGTCGAAGAAGGGCCATCCTATGGCGGAGCCCTCCTTGCTGCAGTCGGAAGCGGAATTTACAGCAGTGTTGCAGATGCCGCAAAAAAAGTAATAAAAGAAAAGGACCGGGTGTTGCCTGTTGCGGAAAATGTTGAGAAATATAAAAAGATATATGAAATATATAAGTCATTGTATGCTGGCCTTAAAAATGATTTCTCAAAGCTTGGCCGGATTTTTTAAACCAGTATATTTTATTATTGTTTTTTTGTCGGAAAAAATATAATTAAAATATAAAAAGTAATGACATCCAAACCTGTTAATCCAGGCGGATTTTTTATTATAAATTAAAAAAGGAAAGCATATGAATGAAAAAATCAAATTTGAGAAATATTTATCTGAAAGGGTTTTAAAGCTTGAAGAAAGCCCTACCTTTGCACTTGAAAAAAAAGTTGACGCGCTGGACAGCCAGCTCAAAGAGAAGGGCAGCTATGTCGTAAGATTTGGAATAGGGCAGCCTGATTTCAACACTCCTGCAAATATAAAGGATGCAGCAAAGCAGGCAATAGATGAGAATAAGACAAAATACACAGCATCGACAGGCATTAAAGAACTCAAGGAGGCAATATTAGACAAGTTTTTAAGAGACAACGGACTTGAGTATACAACCTCAAATATAGTTGCAGGAAATGGAGGCAAACAGGTCCTGGATGCTATTATGCGCACATTTGTAAACCAGGGAGATGCGGTTCTTGTGCCCAGGCCTTACTGGGTTAGTTACACCCAGCAGATAGTGCTTTCAGAAGGGATCCCCCTTGAAATAGATTTTAACGAGAACCTGAAAATAGATATGGCTCATTTGAGGTCTTTAATAAAAGAACATGGCAGAAAAATCAAGCTGCTCATACTTAACAGCCCCGGTAATCCGACCGGAGCTGTCTACAATATCGAAGAGCTCAGGGAAGTGGCGCAGGTATGCCTTGAAAATGATATATTCATTATTTCTGACGAGGTATACGAAAAATTTATTTTTGGAAATTCCAGGCATATAAGCATTGCTTCACTTGGAAAAGATATAAAAGATATAACGCTTACAGTTAATGCTGTTTCAAAAACTTATGCAATGACCGGCTGGAGAATAGGTTATGTTGCCGCGCATGCAGATATAATTGCACAGATGACAAAAATCCAGGACCAGTCGATGTCAAATCCATGCACGCCTGCGCAGTGGGCTGCGGTAGAAGCCTTAAACGGCAACCAGGATTCGGTTGAAAAGATGCGCCTGGAATATGAAAAAAGAAGGGACTATATATATAAGCGGCTAAACAGCATCAAAGGTATTAAATGCAGCCTGCCGGAAGGAGCCTTTTATGTTTTCCCCGATGTCTCAGGCTTTTACAAAGGCAATGTTAAAAATTCTTTTGATTTTTCATCTGAGCTTCTTGAAAAAGCTTATGTGGCAGTTGTGCCGGGAGGCGCTTTCGGGGATGACAGGTTTGTTAGAATCAGCTATGCCGCTTCAATGGATAAGATAATAGAAGGAATGAACAGGATTGAAAAATTCTGTAAAAGCTTAATATGATACAGAAATCTTTTGCTTTAATCATAACTGCAAATAAATCTGCATAATTTATATTTATAAAGGCCTGCATGCTGTCCATAAATATAAAGGATCTTATCTGAGTGCAGGCTTTAATATCTTTTACAGCTATTTTACCTTTTATAAAATTTATTTTCTGCGTGTCAGTAAAATAAGCCGGTAATCCTTTTTAAAGGAAAAGATTTCAGTTTAATAATGTATTAAGTAAAGGCTGATTTCACTTAAAGTGAAAAATAATTTAATTTTTTTTTAAAATATCCTTAACAAATACTTGACAATCCCAATTATTTTATTTAAACTTTCAATTGTAAATAAACAGTTAATATATCGTGTCGACAAATAGTTTTGGCAATGATTTTTAAGAATTATGCTTTGATTTTATATAAAGAAGGGATAAAAGGATTGGTGAGTCTTATTGTTTAACAGTACTGATAAAAGTTATCCTATAGAGCTGGTGGCAGATTTTCTTAAAGTTAACAGCCGGACTCTTTATTACTATGAGCGTTTCAGCCTGGTTTGCCCTTTAAGAAGGGGCAGGAAGAGATATTATTCCAAACAGGAT
>JAFGMJ010000039.1 GCA_016927635.1 Actinomycetota bacterium | reverse complement strand
GAAAATATCTTCTTCTGTTCCAACCTCACCTATTCTGAATTCTTCTTCACTCTGGAGAAGAGCTTTATTAATCTCAGAGTCATTTAATTCTGCCTCTATTTCAAGGATATTAATATATTCTTCCGGGCTTATGATTACAGCAGCTAGCTTGCCCCTTCTCTTGATAAAAAAAGTATGGTCTTGTTTGCCAACTTCATCCAGTAATTGCCCGAAATGTATTCTCGCATCATGGGCATCAATTGTTTTTGTAATTGTTTTTTTCTCCTTAATTTTAAATACCTCCTGCTTAACTAATCAATCAATTGATTGATTTATATTATAATATTCACACAATTAATAAAAAATGTCAAAGCCTTATTAGCCGGCTTTTAAGAAGATTTAAACCTCTATCTTTAAAAAACTGGAAAGATTTTAAATGACCTGCTCATAAATTATCTTGACTAATTATACGTATAATTTATACTTACTAATGGTGAAGATACATGAATTCAAAGAAATTAAATATTACTGTCCCTGAAGATACTTTAAAGGAAATGGAGCAGTTCTGCAGTCAGGAGAATGTAAGCAAGAGCTGGCTCATAAGGGAAGCCTGCACTGTATACATTGCAGAAATAAAGCAAAAAAGGGAAATTGAGAAAAAAATGAAAGAAATGAAGTGGGCAGCACTGGCTTCAAAAGAGCTACGCAATAAAAGCGTGGGACTTGAAGCTGGTAAAAAAGCAGCTCATGTAATAAGAGAGTATCGGGACAGGGAGAAATAACATGGATATAGTGCTTGACGCATCTATTGCAGCTAAATGGTTTAATTCTATAAATGAGGACTTTGTGGAAAATGCACTTGCCATACAGGATAAAAAGATTTCCGGAGAGATAAATATAATTGTTCCTGACCTTTTTTTGGTTGAAGTATTAAATGCTTTCATCACAAAATCACAATTCAGCATTGAGGATATTTCCATTATAAGAGAGGTCCTTTTCAAGATGGACCTTGAAATAAAATATCCCGATAACTTTCTGCTTTCGGAAGCATCTGAAATAGCACTTGAACATGGGCTTACAATATATGACTCTATCTATATTGCTGTTGCAAAGTCCTTAAATGCTGTTTTGATTACTGAAGATAAAAAAATCATTTCATGCAGGCAAAACTATCCATTTATAGTTGATATCAGGGATTATGGTATTATTTAGATGCATAAATACTTTTTAATCATGCACCTGGGTAAAAATTATCATCTGCACCATCAGGTCTTCCTCCGTATAAGGGCCTTCCATATCAACTGCCGAACTTTTGACTATGCTGTATTTTACGCCCATATACTCCCCCTCTTCATATACCTTTTTTCCCTCATCAAATGTGCCGGCTGCTTTCTGCTGTTTTATAACACTGTTGTAGTACGCCACCCTTTCTGAGCTGAAACGCCTGAACTGTTCAGACCTGGACATTTCATCGGCATTTTGAGCTTTGGCATTGCCGGTATTGAGCGGTGTAAAGAGCCATTTAAAAAATTTGACTGCAAAAAAGATTAGCAAGGCAATAATTGCTATTGCCACAATGACGAGAGGGAATATAAAAATCCAGAGCATTTAATAATCATCCTTAATTTATATGTAATCCTTAAAAATATTCTGTAAAATAAACTTTTGTTTATTTCAGGGTAAAGTTTGTAAATTGCATAACAGGTTTTAGCCTAACGACCCAGTGCATGAAATATAATATAAATTCTGCTCTTTTTCCATTGACTTAATAATAGCGGTTTTTTTAAGTATGCAAAATATCAATATAAAAAAATTAACTTAGATAATTTTATCTTCTGTCATTTTTTTATCCGGCAAAGGAACAATTACAGGTATTCCCTTGTGTTGAATAATATTTACATGTATGCCATAAACCTCTTCAATATTCTGGGGCGTGACTATTTCCAGTGTGCCGCTTGTAAAAATCTTTGCATCCTTGAGGAATATGAAATGGTCACAGTAACGTATGGCAAGGTTTAAATCATGTATAACAATGGCCAGGCATGTATTATGCTCCCTGGAGATTTTTTTTATTATTTGAAGCACCTCATGCTGGTTGCGGGGATCAAGATTGCTTGTGGGCTCATCAAGAAGCAAAAGCTTTGGCTCCTGTGCAAGAGCCCTTGCAAGCAGCACTTTCTGCGCCTCTCCGCCTGAAAGCTCTGACACATAACGCATGGCAAAATCCTCAAGCTTCATCTTTTTTATAATATCTGAAACGATATTTCTGTCATGTGATGTTGCGTCCCATTTAATATATGGTTTTCTGCCAAGCAAAACCAGGTCAAATACAGTCATATTAAGAGATGCGCTTATTTGGGGCACATAGGAAATATTTTGGGCGAGCAAGTTTTTGCTCATATTATATACATCTTTTCCGTCAACAAGGACTGCGCCTTTATTTACCGGGCAAATGCGGTCAATGCATTTTATCAATGTGCTCTTTCCTGCCCCATTATTTCCAAGTATTGCAATACACTGGTTATTTTTAACTGCAAAGCTTATATTTTCCAGTATGTTTCTTTTTGTCCGGCTGTATGCAAAACTGACATTTTTTACCTCAAGCATAAGTCCTTAACCCCCTGGATAAAAGGTACAGAAACATGGGCGCGCCAAAAAACGAGGTTATTGCCCCAATAGGAAGTATGACTGGCGCAATGATCAGCCTTCCGAATGTGTCTGCAATAATTAAAAGCAGGGCGCCGGCAACTGCAGAGCATGGTATAAGAAAGCGGTAATCATTACCCACAAACCTTCGCATTATATGAGGGGCCACAAGGCCAACAAAACTTATGATACCGACAAAAGATACCGCCACTGCCGCAACCAGGGAGCATACGCCCATGCTTATAAGCATGACTGCCTTTGTGTTGACTCCAAGGCTTTGAGCGGTATCGGCTCCGCTTTCCATAGCATTGTAGTTCCAGCGGTTAAGCATAAAATATAGCATCGAGACAGCAAATATCACTGCAAGGATTAAAAGCTCGCTCCAAGCTGCAGAGCCCAGGTTTCCGAAGGTCCAGAATACAACTGAGCTTATTTTTGTTTCATCTGCAAAATACTGAAGCAAAATACTGCCCCCTGCAAATAATGAGCTAAGGGCAACTCCTGCCAGTATAAGACCGGCGGGGCCAAGATCCTTTTTAAACCTGGATAGAAGAATAACAACTAAAGTTGACAATGAGCCGCATACAAATGCGCATATTGAAACTATATATGGATTATTAATAGAAACTGCCGTTGCAGCAGAATCTGAGTTTACAACTCCCCCGCCAAAAACAATAATTCCAATGGCTGCGCCGAATGCAGCTCCCTGCGATACGCCAAGCGTAGATGCAGACGCAAGGGGATTCTGCAGCACGCATTGCATTACTGCGCCTGAAACAGCAAGGGCAGCGCCAACAAGGATTGCTGCTGTGACCCTTGGCAGCCTTATGCTCAAAACAGCTATGCGTGACATTTCATCGCCTTTGCCAAAAAAAGATTTGAAGACTTCATTAACGGAAATATTTAAGGAACCTGCGCTTACTGCAAAAAGGGCTATCAGTATCGCTGCAAATAAAACGGCAAAAAATACAATCTTTTTACGCCTTATAAAGGTGTTATACTGCTGAAGCTGGGATACATTATTTTCTGTCATCAATTATCACCTAGTGTAATTTTGCCGTAACCTGCGCCAAACTCTTCAAGTTTTGCCAGGTAATTCTTATCGCCAAGAAAGAATTCGAAAACTTCGCCGGCCTTTTCTTTAAATTCTATATCCTTAAACTGTTCCGTATATATTAATGAAGCAACATAATAGCTGTTAATAATGGGGATTTCGACATTTGAATAATAGTAGGTGGAATTAGGATACTGGTAAATATTTCCATTCTTCACAGCAGTGAGCTGCGCATAAAAATTGCTGTTTTGTTCATAGTCTGTTTTAACAAGATTTACGCCGCTGTAATCAAAGAAAATAATCTGGGGGTCCCATCCAAGTATCTGTTCTTTATCGACCAGTACACCACCGGAAATATCGGATATGCCCTCGGCAACATCATTTGCATTTATGATTTCAAATACCGGATATTTGGAATAAACACCCTCTATACCATGAGCGCCTTTAAAAGTTGCAGCAGCGCCAAGTACAGTAGGTTTTTGGGCATCCGGTATATCTTTTGTCCTGGAATCCAGGTCATGCAGGCTATCATTTATATAATTAATGACATCTTCTGCCCTGTCTTTGGCTCCGCAAACATCGCCCAAAAGCAATAGCGCCTGCTCATAGTCCTTGCCGAATAAAGTGCCCATTGGCACGGCTACAACAGGTGCGATAGTCTTACTCTGTATCTCATTTGCCAATTCTGCAGTATATGAGCAAAAAATAACATCTGGCTTTAGTTTTATGATTTCTTCAGGATAATAATCAGTGGCGCCTGCGGTATCTGTGCCGACAACTGGAAGGCCTGCCCACAGGTCTTTACTGGCATAAGCATATGCCTGAAGAGGGCTCAATATTTGCTCATCAAATCCGCTGATGCCCACCACTTTATCTGCAAGGCCAAGGTATACAATCATTCTCGGGGTATTTCCAAGCGGCACAATTCTCTCCACAATATCAGGTATTTCCACGGTTCGGCCAAGGCTGTCAGTTATTGTCCTGGTTTTTGAATCAGTGTTTTTTGGCAAGGCTGCTGCTGTGTTTTCAGGTATTTTGCCGCTGCAGCCCGCAAATATACAAACTATAAGTACAACCGCCAGCAAGAATAATAATAATTTTTTAACCACTTTGCTTCCTTTTTTTAATTTCAGGTATACAGATACAGGTCATGGGTTTTAGATGAGCAGGGAGATATTTTGTTATCAGTATCTTTAATGATTTTTACCAGCCCCTGCTGTAATCCCTGAAGCAGTCGGAGCAGACTTTTTTCCCGTCCTGCAGGTGCATTTTATGCTCAGGGGCGCTTTCTCCACAGATTTCACATATAAGCGCTTTAAACATGCGCGCTGGCTCAGGGAGTTTAAATTTTGGTTTTGAAAAAGTAAAAATCTCATCCACATCTGCATTTAAAAGATACTTTCTCCACTGCTCCCGGTCCAGATCTTCATTTTTTCCCGGTATCAGGCATACCCTCAGTTTTTTCCCGTTAGAACGGTTAAAAAAAGAGAAGGCCTGCTTGCCGGTATCTCTGTAAATGAGGTTTCCTTTTCCCATTGTACAGCTTAGAAGCGCCTGTATGGCATCCACTCCGCAGGCATCGTTTTCTGTTACGCATACTATCTGCTCATCTTCAGAAACACCGATGCCCATTTTTTTGCAGGCGGCTTCATATGCTTTAAAACCAATGGCAAGACCAGGGCATTCATGGCCATGAAAGGCTACAGCTTTGTTCCATAAGTCCCTGTTCATAAAATTATCCTCCGTTTATTGATTAAGCCAGATTGAAAATATTAATGATTTTTAATATTTATAGTGTTACTAAATTATAATTAGTAACACGTCAGAGTATTCTAATATGTATAGTTTTTGATGTCAAATTGTTTTTAAAACTGGCTAAAATATATGGGATTTTTTAGCTTTAGAGAGGTTTTAGAAATTAAACTTTTAGAGTATGGTTTATTTTTTTCAGCTGATATATCCGGGCGTATTTTGTGCCAAAAAGTTAAAAGACTTTTCAACGCATCAGGAGCCTGCCCCTATTATTTTAAGAAAGCAGCATATTGTGTCAGATTCTTTTTGCCAGCAATTCTCTTATAGCTTTTTCGATTTTGGCCTCATCCGGAATGACCACATTTTCCAGGTTATGCTCATAAGGTATTGGGCAGTCAAGAGAAGTTACCCTGACAACAGGGGCATCAAGCCAGTCAAAACAGTGTTTCATTATCTCGGAAGCCAGAAAGCAGGTAAATCCACCCGTATAGCATGCTTCCTCAACAAGTACTGCTTTTCCGGTTTTCTTAACAGAATCTGTAATAGTATCTATGTCCAGCGGTTTTATTGTCCTTGGGTCCACAACCTCCACGCTTATCCCTTCACTTTCAAGCTTTTGGGCAACTTTTAAGGATTTTTGAACCATGTATGAAGTTGCAACTACTGATATGTCGCTTCCCTGCCTTTTTATATGCGCCTTGCCGATTTCTATTTCATATGGCTTTTCCGGCACGTCTTCCTTTGTCTGGTAAAGAAGTTTATGCTCAAAAAACAGAACAGGATTATCATCTTTTATTGAAGATGCAAGCAACCCTTTTACATCATAGGCACTTGAAGGCAGCACAATCTTTAAGCCGGGAAATCCCAGAAAAATGCCCTCTATGCTCTGCGAATGCTGCGCAGCAAGCCCAATGCCTCCGCCGCCGGGGGTGCGTATAACCATCGGTACCTTTGCTTTGCCTCCAAACATATAGTGTATCTTTGCTGCCTGGTTTGCAATTTGTTCAAGAGGCAGCATTATAAAGTCAGAAAACATTATCTCCACAACAGGGCGCATTCCCATAAGGGCCGCCCCTATTGCAAGGCCCACAATACCCTGCTCCGATATAGGGGTGTCCATTATCCTCTCACTGTCAAATTCTGATATAAGGCCAACGCTTACGCCAAATGCACCGCCGTACAATCCTACATCTTCACCGAGCATGAATATTTTATCATCTGCTTTCATCTGCTGCCGCAGGCATTCCCTGACTGCTTCGGCATAACTTATTTCTCTTGTCATAATTTTCCTTCTAAAAATTTTATTTAAAATATTTTAATTTCTTTTAAAAAATCAGCAGTTTTTTAAGCATATATATCTTCTGTAACCCTGGATGCATCAAGAAAAGGACTTTCAAGTGCAAACTTTACCGCTTCCTCTATTTCTTTATTTACAGAAGATAAAAGGGCATCGATATCTCCGGTTTTTAGATACCCTGACTTTGTAAGATATTTCTTAAATCTTTCAATCGGGCAATAAGTATCCAGCCATTTTTTTGCTTCTCCTTCAGGCCTGTATCTTTGCGCATCCCTGAGGGAATGGCCCCTTATGCGATAGGTTATACACTCGATTAGGGCCGGGCCCTTGCCTGCCCTTACATCTTCAGCTATGCGGGATACTGTTTTATAAACAGCCAGCACATCGTTTCCGTCTATGGTCTCGCCATGTATGTTGTATCCCTTTGCCCTGTCAGATAATTTTTCAAGATTGGTTGCCTTTTTTATTGGCATACCCATGCCATACTGGTTATTTTCACACAAATATATAACAGGAAGCTTCCATATGGATGCCATGTTGGCTGCCTCATGCCATATGCCCTCATTGATTGCCCCGTCACCTTCAAAGCAAATAACTATCTGGCCTGTGCCCATCTTTTTAGCGGCAAGCGCAGCTCCGGTAGCGATTGCCGCGCTTCCGGCCACTATGCCGTTTGCGCCGAGGTTGCCCGCTGACACATCTGCAATATGCATGGAACCGCCTTTTCCCTTGCAGTAGCCTGTGGAGCGCCCGAATATCTCTGCCATCATAAGCTTAAGGTCAGCTCCCTTTGCAATGCAGTGGCCGTGGCCGCGGTGAGTGCTTGATATCAAATCATTTGGCTTAAGCGCTGAAATAGCCCCCACTGCTGATGCTTCCTGGCCTATTGCCAGATGTGCCGTGCCATAGATATGGCCAAGCTGGAAGTTTTTTTCAACAGCCAGTTCAAACTGGCGTATCCTGAGCATCATGACTAAAAGATGCTCAAGAAGATTCCTGCTTACTTTTTCCATATTTTTCCACTTCCGTCAATATTTTTATTCTTGATAAGTTTACTTTTTAATTTCTTTAATAAGTTTTACTATGTCTTCAGTGCT
>JAFGMJ010000038.1 GCA_016927635.1 Actinomycetota bacterium | reverse complement strand
TTGATATAAAAACTTATATTTACCTGTAAATAAGCATTAAAATATAATTATATTGACTCCATTTATTATCTTTATATTAAAAGGCTGCCTGTACCTTCATCAATCACAAGCGTACTGATTATTCCTGAAAAAAGTGCACCTTTTATTGATTCCGTTTTGTATTTTCCCCCTGCTATTGCAATTCGCTGTTTAAATTTTTTTAGATGTTCAGTTTTTATACTTACTATCCTGTTTTCCAGCTCTGACTGTATGAAATTGCCATTTGCATCAAAAAAGTGCCCAAGTATATCTCCAACTGCACCTTTGCTTTTAACTTTGTCAATTGTTGTGTTATTCAGGAGATTTAAACCAACCACTGTGCCTCTTTCCATAGCTCCTATACCAAATATTGCTATATCTGCTTTTTTAAGTTCATTTCCTATCTGGCTGGCAGATATTATGGAGTCCCTTATGTCTTTGTTCTCTGCAAGAGCATATGCAGTTAAAAATGTACCTTTAGCGTTAAGCTTCTTACTCATTTCCTGTACTATTGTAAAGGGGTTGAAGTTTGTTACATCTTCCATTCCACCCATTAGCTGTATTACATGAGTATTTTTTGTTTTAATCGGGGTCAGGTATTCAATTAACGAACCAAGCGTATTCCCAACCCCAATTCCTATTACTTTATTATTTAAATCGTTTATGCCCATATAAAATGCCAGTGCTTTACCAAGTTCCCTGGGGATATTCTGATTTTCTTTAACTTTTATCACATACACTTTTTCAAGATTATAGATGCTTTCGATTGACTGGCTTAAATTACGATTTAGAGAAAAGGGTAAAATTATCTTAGTGCTGACCAACTTTAACTCTTTGGCTTTTTGCAGCATCCTGGAAATTGTCATTTTTGATAAACCCATCATCTCGCCTATTCCCTTCTGGGAGATGTCTTTATCATAATAAAGCACTGCAATTTGTGTAAGTTGATTGTCTGACCACTCGTTCATATTTTTTTAAAAATACACCTTTTCCATATATCATTATTTAATGAAACTAATCCATATCTACCCATACTGAACCTTTTTGCATGCTTTCAACGCTTTTTGCAATAAACCTGACACCTTCTATGCCCATATCAATATTTGGATAGTCAAAATTTTTCTCATCAATTTTTTCACCAGCAAGTTTTTTTATTAAAGCATTGACAAATGCAGAATAAATATTGGCAAAGGCCTCAAAAAATCCTTCAGGATGCCCTGTGGGAATTCTTGAGAAAGAAGCAGCATCTTCAGAAATATAACCATTGCCCCTTGAATATATCTGTGTAGGCTGGCCCTTCTTTGTTACTTTAAGATAATTGCAGTTTTCCTGTTCAAATTCTACCGAGCCCAGTGTTCCAAAAATCCTTACTTTAAGCGCATTTTCAAAACCTATTGCTACCTGGGAACACCAGTAAGTTCCACTGGCACCATTATCATACCTGACAATTATTTCAGCATTGTTATCCAGGCTTCTTCCCTCTCCAATTACATCAAGATTAGCAATAAGTTTTTTAATTTTTAAACCAGTAATATAACTGACCAGGTTTTCGATATGGCTGCCTATATCCCCAACGCAATTTGATTTGCCGGACTGAGCCGGATCCGTCCTCCACGCTGCCTGTTTTTGACCTTCTTTTTCAATAGTATCAGCAAGCCAGGATTGGGGATATTCTGCTACTACCACAAGTATGTCGCCAATATCTCCTCTTTTAACAATGGCCCTTGCTTCTTTGGCCATAACATGACCTGTGTAGGTATAGGTAACAGCAAAAAGACAGTTATTTTTTTCAGCAAGGTCTTTAAGTTCTATTGCCTGTTCAACTTCAACTGTAAGAGGCTTATCGCAAGCGACACTTATACCTCTTTTTAAAAATTCTTTTGCTACAGGGTAGTGAAGATTATTTGGCGTAACTATTACGACAAATTTTATGCCATCACTTCGAGCGGCTTCTTTTTCAGCCATTTCTGTAAAAGTTTTATATAAACGATCTTTATCAATATTAAGTTGCTCTCCTGTTTGTAAAGTTTTTGAAAAATCTGAAGAAAAGCATCCTGCGGCAAGCTCTGCTTTTCCATCCAGGTCTATTGCGCGTCTGTGTACATCACCTATAAAAGATCCAGCGCCTCCTCCGACCATCCCATATTGTAATTTCTTAGCCATAATAAATTCCTCCTAAAATAATCTTTATATCCCTTAAAAGCGGGGTATTTAAAAAGATTTATTATTTTATATTAGTCCTTTATACCCAGTATGTTTTTATTGGCCTGTTCATCAGCCCCGGCATCAAGGAAATTATCAAATGCATACTCCGCTACATCTATCATGTGATTTTTTATAAAGTCCACTGCTATTTTTGCAGCCTGGTCAGGACTTCTTACCGGATCTTCCCATTCCAGTACAGCCCAGCCGTCAAAACCTGCCTCAGTCATAAGGGTAAACACCCTCCTGAAATCAACCTGTCCGTCTCCGACTGTTCTGAATCTGCCAGCCCTTTTTGCCCACGGCTGCATACCTGAGTAAACGCCCTGTTTTGCTGTAGATATGAATTCGCCATCTTTTACATGGAATCCCTTTATTCTGCTGCTATATACTTTTATAAATTCATAAAGATCTAACTGCATAAGAACAAAGTGGCTTGGATCATAATTTATGCAGGCAGCCGGGTGTTCGTTTGAGTACTCGAGAAACATATCAAAGGTGGCCCCGTCAAAGAGATCACATCCGGGATGCAGCTCGTAATTTATTGTCATGCCATTCTCATGGGCAAAATCAAGAACAGGCTTCCATCTTTTTACCAGCTCTTTATAAGCGGTCTCTATAATACCTGAAGGTCTCTGGGGCCATGGATAAACAAGATTCCATGCCAAACCTCCGGAAAGCACAGGTATTGTTTTAACACCTAAGTTCAGTGATGCCTTTACAATTTTTTTAAGCTCACCCTGCGCCCATTGAACAAGCGCATTTCCTGAAAGACCTTTAGGATGAAAATTTTCAAAAAGTGTTTCCATTGCAGGATGTATAGCTAGCATCTGCCCCTGCAATCCATAGAGATCTGTTACTTCAAGGCCTTTTACTCTTAACTTTCCTGACCACTCATCACAATAAGTCTTTGACTCTGCAGCTTTATCAAGGTCTATCATATTGGGATCCCATGAGGGAACCTGAAGTCCTTTAAAACCAAGATCTGCAGCCCATGTAGAAAAATTTTCTATATTGTTTCTTGGAGGATCAGGTGTTGTGAACTGAGCGAGAAAAATACCTGGTCCTTTCATCTTCATAGCCATTTTTTACCCCCTTTTTATAAATAAAAATAAAGATTCAAATTTAAATTCATTATTAATTGCGCTTTTCAGGATTACGGTATTGATTTTATTTTATTAACAACATCAAAAAGATCTGCAATAACACAGTAATCTGCTATTTTAAAAATAGGCGCTCTCGGATCCTTATTTATAGCGATTATTTTTCTTGAATTTCTCATTCCTATCAAGTGATGTATCGCACCGGATACTCCAAAACCGACATATATCTCAGGTCTGATTGATATTCCTGTCTGACCAATCTGTTGAGAAAAATCAGCCCAGCCATGGTCCACTACTTCCCTGGTTGCTGCAATTGTGGCACCGCACTGCTGAGCAAATTCTTTTATCATTTCGAAACCTTCCTTCGAACCTACACCCAAACCGGCACAGTAAACAATCTTTGCCTCATCAAGCGGAGTCTCCAGGCCTCTGTCCCATGGAATCTGTTGCAAAACCCTCTTAAGTTCCATGATTGTAAATTTTGAACGGTAATCATTTTTTTTCACAGTAACTTGCACATCTTTATTTTTTGTAATCAGTTTTTCTTCTACAAACACATTGGGCCTTACTGACGCCATTTGGGGACAATTAAAAGGTGTTATTATTTTTGCAAGTACTCTTCCGCCATATGTGGGTCTTATCTGAACAAGATTGCCCTTTTTATCTATCTGCAAATCAGTGCAATCAGCAGTTATACCTGTTTTTACACGTGTGGCTACACGTGGCGCTATGGTTCTACCAAAAATAGTTCCTAAAAATAGTAATATTTTTGGTTTTGACTGCATTATCTCATCAGAGATTATTTCAGCAAAATCTTCGGTATTAAACCTGGTTAAAGCTTCATTAACGATAGCAATTACTTTATTTACCCCGTATTCCGAAAAAATTTCCTTTAGCTTTTCACTGTCCATGACCTTGTTGCCGACAAGCAGTGCAGTCACGTCTTCTTTACCGACCTTAGCCAATTGGACAGCTTTACTTATGAGCTGAAAACTTGTGTTTTTTAGTTCACCATCAAAATTTTCCACAACAATCCATATGCCCTTATAAGAGGATAAGTCTACTTTTTTGGCTGATTTTGTGATTGTTATTGCATTAAATTTACATGCATCGACACAAGCTCCACATAAAGTACAAAGATTTAAATCTATTACAGCCTTGCCATTCACAATAGTGATTGCATTGTAATTACAAACCTTTACACATCTTCTGCAACCGTTGCATTTTTCAATATTTACTTTTATATTATCGCTCATTTATTAATACCTGC
>JAFGMJ010000037.1 GCA_016927635.1 Actinomycetota bacterium | reverse complement strand
TTATATAAAACCAGTATGCGGTCTGCAAGCTGTATAACCTCGTTTAATTCCGATGAAAAAAGAATTACACTGCAGAGCCGTGAACTGACTAGATCAGAAATTATATTTCTAAGCTCTGCTTTTGTATTGACATCAACACCCACAGTGGGTTCATCCAGAATTAGCACTTTTGGTGTTTCCATGAGCCATTTACCTATGACAATTTTCTGCTGATTTCCGCCGCTTAAAAATACGGTTTCCTGGGATGCGCTTGGCGTCTTTATTGAAAGCCTGGAAATCTGCTCAAGAGATCTTTTAATTGATTGCCTGTCACTGACAAAACCGGCTTTAGAAATATTGGATAGTATCGGAAGAGTCAGATTTGACTCAACAGTCTGATTTAACACAAGGCCTTCCCGTCTCCTGTCTTCAGGAACGAGGTAAATGCCTGCATTTACAGAATCACTGGAATTTTTTATTTTTACTTTATTGCCATCAATTAATATTTCACCCTGTGTAAATCTTTCAATTCCAAATAAAGCTCTTGCCGTTTCACTTTTTCCGCTTCCCATTAAACCTGTGATGCCGAGGATTTCTCCTGGTTTTAATTTGAAGTCGATCCCATTGACTCTTGGTTTAATGTGAAGGTTTTTAACTTCAAGAATGTGTTGCTTACCTGAGCCTTCAAAGTCAGCCATAGCATGATGATGCACAAGCTCACATGTCTTGCCTGTCATCATAGTAACGAGTATATCCATATCAATGTCACTTACTTCTTTAGTGTCCACACGCTTACCGTCTCTTAAAACAGTTATTCTGTCACAGGTGTTAAATATCTCCTGGAGCCTGTGAGAAATATATATTATTGATACTCCATGGCTTTTAAGGTTATTTATTATTTCATATAGTGTCTCTTCCTCAGTTTTTGTAAGAGAAGCTGTTGGTTCATCCATTATTATTATTTTGGATTTTTGTGCAAGAACTTTCAAAACTTCTACTATCTGAGAATAACCCCTGCTTAAATTTTCAATAAGCTCCTTCGGATTAAGATCAATTTTATATTTATTCAAAAGTTCTTTCGTCTTTGAATATATATCTCTGTCATTTGAAAAAAAAGGTAATCTTTTCCTGGGTTCTATGCTTAAAAAAATATTCTGAGCCACATTTAGCTGGGGTATCAGGCTCAATTCCTGAAAAATCATTCCAATGCCATGTTCATGAGCATCTTCAGGTGTCCTGATGTCCGCCTGCTTTCCTTCTATTATTATACTGCCGCTGTCCTTTGCATAAACTCCCATGAGTATCTTCATAAGAGTTGACTTTCCAGCACCATTTTCGCCTACTAAACCATGTACTTCGCCTCTTCTCAGTTCAAAATCCACACCCTGCAGTGCCTTTACACCTGGAAATTCTTTAAACACATTTATCAAATTAAGAACAGTGCCATTTGAATTATTTTTTGATTCATTTTTCTCAGACATTTATTATACTCCAGTGAAAAATATTTCATTTTTAAACATAGATTCTTAAAATAAATACGCATATCACTTAAAAATGTGAAAAAATTTAAATATGCAATTAAATTATACAACAAATATATTGACTATGTCAGTGAATATGTCAGCAGCTGCCAGGCTTTTCTTAATGCAAAGTGTCAGCAGCATCACTTTTGGGTTTGGACTCCGCCTCTGCCCCCTTTGGAACCACGCATATAAATCCGAAGGGTTCATTACCGGTATTTATCCACTGGTGCTCCTCATCACCGGGAACAAAAACTGCAAGGTTGGGTTTTAAAACTTCTTCATAATCCATACCCTTTATTTTACCCTCTCCTTTTATTGTGAAGACTTCATGCTCATGAGGATGTTTGCCATAACTGCTTTTCCCGCCAACAGGTATTTCAATGTATCTCAATTCAAAATTCTTTGCACCCATTTCAGAAGTTATCATCCAGTAAATAAGATTTCCTGAACCTGTCTTATTCATTACTTTGTCATTTATCTCTTGTATTTTCATAAATACCTCTATTAAAATTTTTTTATAAATCAAGCATTTAAATTATATTATAATAAGAAATTTTCGATTAATTGAGCTTAGAGCAACTTATGATTTCAACAGTAATTCAAGTACATAAAACTCAAGCTCCTCATAATCCCTTCTATCTATGCACTTTTTCTGAAAATCATAGTCAAATTTTCTTACTTTTTCTTCAAGAATATTAAATATTTTAATACTGTTACTTATTGCTTTATAGCTTTCTTCAAGTTTCTGTGTTCTCATAGCCTGAACATCAAGGCCGACAAATTCACCGCCTGAGCCATAATTATTTTCAACCAGTACTTTTACCTGGTTAAAAGACTGCCTTAAATTTTCCGCACCAAAAGCTTTATCCTGGTCATATCTTAGGCCATTTTGATCATTTAAATGGACTGTGAACAATTTTTTAAAATACAAGGCAAAAGCTATCTCTGTTGCAGGATCAAGACCTGCAAGAACGGCATGTGCTGTCTCAAGATTTACGCCAACTCTTAAGGAGTCTATGGTTTTTTCGGCTATGGCAAGTGCATGTCCTATTGTCGGTAAAAAGCTTCTGTCGACAGGTTCGTTAGGCTTACTCTCAATAAAAATCTTTACACTTTTATCATATTCAAGAATGTAATTTAAACCTTCAACAAGCCTGTCAAAGCTTTCTATCGGATTTTTACTCTCGTAGCAGTGGGTGCCTTCCCTTGCATACCAAAGTCCAATAAGTTTGCAATTAAGAATTTGTGCAATATCAACTGCTGTTTTTGACCTGTTTAAAGCATATTTTCTTTCCTGGGGATCATTGGATGTAAAGCCGCCATCTACTGTCCTTATATCCTCCCACAATCTTGGCGCAACAAATTCGGCAACAAGTCCAAGGTTATCAAGTTGTTTTTTAACTGTACCGGCTTCCTTCTCAATCTGCTCCGGTGATTTATTACTAATATCGGGGACAACATCATCATCGTGGAACTGGATTGCATCAATTCCCAATTCTTTGAACTTTTCCATTTTTTCAATTAATGGAATAGAAGCCCTTACAGTCGGCCCAAACCTGTCTGCGCCTTCGGATACATTCCATGGTCCTGCTGAAAATTTAAAACTCATTTTTTTCCGCCTTATCTCTCTTTTATAATATTTAATAATATTTACAAGTTTTACAAATTATTATCTTTTTATGTATATTTTTAAAAACTATTAAAAGTCAGATTATTCTTTTTAAGCAGTTAAAATTTTTTATTAAAACTGAAAAC
>JAFGMJ010000036.1 GCA_016927635.1 Actinomycetota bacterium | reverse complement strand
GCATATTTTTCAAGAAAATGCCAGGAAAAATATATTATTGTGCTCATTGCTGCTGATGCAAGGATTATTTTTCCAAAGGCAACTGCAATTCTTTTGCCTCCAAGTAAACCGACCTTCTTTCTTAATATTATTGTTAGTGCGGTAACATTAAAAGCTGCAACAAGTGTAGTGGAAAGGGCAACTCCTGCAACATCCATAAATTTTATAAGCAGCCAGTCAAGCGCCGCATTTGCAATTATTGAAAAAAGCGCAACTTTTAAAGGAGTCTTGACGTTCTTGAAAGCATAGTAAATCCTGTTTAAAATCATCAGCAAACCAAAAAAAACAAGTCCCAGGCTGTGAAAAACCAGTATATAGGATACGGTAGCTGTATTTTCAGGAGTGAAATTGTTATGTTCAAAAAGCAGTTTTATTATCGGATAACTCAATACCACAAGGCCAGTTATGGCAGGAATCATAATATAGCCTATTTCCCTTACTCCCAGGGAGAAACTTTCTTTTATACCTTTAATGTCGCCTTCGGAAGCCTGCCTCGAAATGAGCGGATATAAAACTGTTATGACTGCTACTGAAAAAACCCCCAGGGGAAGATTGGTAACGCGCCAGGAAATATCAAGCGCGGTTGTGTTTCCTGCCCCAAGATTTAAAGCAAAAAACTTATCGACACTGTTGTTTAGCTGTACAGCCCCCAGGCTTAGCATTATAGGCACCATAAGGGCAAATATTTCTTTGACATGCCTGTTTTTAAAATCTATTTTAAATCTGTAAGGTATGCGGGAGACTTTAATCTGTGGCAGCTGTATTACAAGCTGGAGTAATGAACCTGCCATGGTGCCTATTGCCATACTTATAATACCAAGCCTGCTGCTCAAAACAGTTACAAATATTACTGTTATAATATTTAAAACAAACGGCGCAAATGCCGGGACAGCAAAAATATTATGAGAATTGAGAAGGCCGGTTGTCAGTCCTGACATACTGAGCATAAGTACAGAAAAAGCCATCACTCTGTTCATTATGATAAATTTTGTAATATCCAGCTGATTATTTGCAATTTTTGAAAGAAGCATGCCTATCTGCGGGGAAAAAATAAAAAGAATCAGGGATACCAGCAGGAAAAAAAATAACATTATATTAATGACTGTATTCACGAATGTTCTGAGCTCTTCTTTATTAGAGGATTTAAGGCAAGAAGAGTACACCGGTATAAATGCTGCAGTTATAAGTGCCTCTGCAAACAGTATTTTAAAAAGATTTGGTATGAAAAACGCCCAGGTGTAAGCATCGGTATCATAGCTCATTCCAAAGAAACCGGCCATGACCTGATCCCTTACGAGCCCCGAGATCTTTGAAAGCATTATTGCTGCAATAACTATCACAGTTGCGCTGAATATTGTCTTCCTGGAAGAAAGATAATCTTCTTGTATTTCATTCATAAGTATAAATATTATTGCATATTCTAAACAAACTGGATAATTATATATTTTAACCTGGTTAATTATAATAAATATTTTTATTTTTTAAAAAAGATGATAAAATGTGTCCTCGTTTGTGATTAAATTGCCATTAATGCAGGGCTTTTGAATAATTAAAATAAATAAAATTGTAAAGGATAAAAAAATAAATGCCTAATATAAAATCACAGGAAAAAAGAGACAAACAGAATTTAAAAAGGACTGAAATAAACAAAGCAGTAAAAAGCAGGATAAAAACACTTGATAAAAATTTGAAAAGCTCAGTGGAAAATAAAGATAAAGAAGCTGCTTCAAATGACTTAAATGTTTATTTTAAGGCTCTTGATAAGGCCGCAAAATCAGGTATTGTGCATAAAAATTTTGCAGCCAACAAAAAATCCAAAGCTGCCAAATTGTTCAATCAGGCTAATTCATAAAAGCTTAAAAAAGCTTTTCCGGCAGAACAAAGCCGTTGACTGCAATTATGCTTTTACATCAGTAATATCACTGATAAGTTTCATCACAAGTAGCGGAATTATTCTATCATGGCTTGTTCTAAGGCTTATATCGTAAGAATTTAATATATCAAAGACATATATTATTTCAGCAGTGCTATAATTTTTGCTGAAAAGGGTATAATTTTTTAAAACTTTTCCAGCCATAAACGGAATATGCCCTATATACCTGTCTATATATTTTTTTAGCAACTCTTTACTGCCCGTGGACCTGATATAGAGAAAAGATTTAAACATGCGGTGAATTAGGGTTAAAATACCTATAACGCTTTTATCGGTTTTCTGGGCCCCGTTAAAACCGGCTTTAGATTTTTTATCTTCCATAACTGATTGCAGTGCGGCAAGTGCGGCGCTTTTATCCCTTCTGCCTATAAAATCCACCACATCAAATATTTTCATTTCAAGGACCCTGTTGACAAGCTTGTTTACTATAACCTCACTGACCGTTTTTTCTTTTTCAGAAGCCATGTAAAGCAGTATTTTGTCATACTCTTTTTTTAAAAGATTGAAATCAAAATTGACATTTTCAACAAATCTGTTTACTGCTATGGCTGTAAACGTAAGGCCGTCCAGTTCGGATTTTGAATAAAGCCATTTTTTTATGCTATCCTGGGAGGGGGAGTTGATGTTCTCAATTACTCCGGCAGATGACACCCTTTTTATAATACCCTGAAGCGACGAGACTTTTACTTTTTTTGCGCTCTCATTTCCATCAATTGGAATCCTGGGTAATTTAGAGGCAGTCAACACAATTATTGCTGATGAAATCGTGCCCTCTGTATTATTTAAAAGCTCAAGCAGTTTATCATGAAATGAAGCAACTGCTTTATCAAAGTTTTTTACGACTGCAACTTTTTTAAGAGAGAAAAAAGAGGGTGTATTGCAGTAATTTACAAATTCCTGCTCATTTATTTCTTCACCGCCATAAAAAATCTTAAAATCCATCTCCATATTAATCTGGTTCTTTAAAAGCTTTTTAAGGTTGTCTATTCTCTCATTAAGCACTAAATGACTTTTACTGACAAACAAGTAGCAGTTTTTAAATTCAGAGATATCTTTTACAGGTTTTATTTTTATTTGTTCATCTTGCATATATTCGTTACTATATTTTTATTAAAAAATTACCAACAGGTTTGCTGTTTTTTAACTTTAACTGCTTTTTTTTATTAAAATTATCACTAAGGCAGAAATATTTAAATACCTTCAAAGCCGATCTTAAAATTTTAAGTTTTATTTTCTTTTTTTAAAAAAACAAAATATAAAAATATCAGTATTGCAGCCAGCACAACATAATATATCATTATGTGCCAGACTTTAAAATACTCCACATTTATTATGACAAAATCCAGTTTTTTCCATAAAGAAGACAGTTTTAAAAGCATGTCTATGAAATACTTTGCCATCTTTGCTGAAGCAATACCGGCAGGCGGCCATAAAAGGCCCAGCACAGATGATATAATCAAAATAAACATGATTATATAAAAAAGTGGCACGGCTGCTATATTTACAGGCAGCACTATAGCTGTAAAATCTCCAAAATAATATACAAGCAAGGGGAAAATAAAAATATTGACTGAAGTCGTACTTAAGGCTATTTCATAAAAATAACTTTTTTTAGCCGCTGTTGAATCTTCAGGCACAATACGCCTTTTATTTAGCCTTGCTTTTAAAACGCCAAGCGTTGCGTCATATATGCTGTTTGTGTAAATAATAGCAAACATCGATGCAAAGGAGAACCAGAATCCAATGTCATTAAAGAAGGAAGGCATAAAAACCAGCATGCATATAAAACAGGCGCTTAAAATATATTTCCTGCTGTAATCCCTGCAAAAATGGCCCGCGTAAATAATCATTATGGCCATAAAAGTTGCCCGCACTGTGCTTGCGCTTGTTCCTGTTATAAAATTGTACAACAGTACCACTGCTATTATTATAGCAAGCATTACAAAACTGCTTTTTATTTTTTTACCTACATGATTTCTGCATAATCTGCCCAAAATTAAAATAAAGCTGCTGCTTATATAAATAAAGAAAGATATGTGCAGTCCTGAAATTGCAAGTAGATGATATATCCCGCTATTTTTAAAATTTTCTTTTATGGATTCAGGAAGATTATTTTTGTTGCCAAGAATGACCGCTTCACAAAAAGCAGCATGTTCGTATTTTAAGCTTTTGTAAAATACTTTTGAAATACAGATATAAAACCTCTGGCGAAGTTTAAAAACAAGGTATTCTGTGTTTTCTATTATGCCTGACTTGACGACAGTTTTATCAAGTCTTGAAATGTTATCCCGCCCGGTCAAAAGATATTTATTATCTTTGCTGCATACCGGTATGAAGCTGAATTCTAAAAAATCATCCCTTTTAAAATTTTTGCCCTGGCCCATTTCGGCTATAACATACAGGACATCGTTTATTATAAAAATCTTTTCTGATTTTTTATTTATATTCTTTGTTTTTACTTTTTCTGTTTTAAAGAAAAAGCCGCAGCCTCCCTTAAAAGAATTTACATGACTGCATATACGACCTTCAGCCACTAAAATACTTTCATTATCTTTTTTCTTCATATCAGAAAGCAGTTCAATTGTTCTGCTCTGCTGGTTTATTTGCAGGCGGAAACAGCTTAAAAAGCCCAGGATAAAGAATACAAGGCACCCAAATATGACTGCCGCTTTCAAACCATAAAATGCATTAACATTACTGGGACGGTATATGTTTTTTAATGCTGAGCGTTTTTTACACAAATACAGAAGAATCATCGCAGAAGCGGCAGCCAGGAAAGCCATGATAAAGTAAAAAAACATGCCGGAAGAAATTGCAGCTTCCAGGTGATTTATAAATTTTTTACTGGAGCTAAGCGCAAAGCTGCATGATAAGATCCCTGAAACCAAAGAAAAAGCCCATATCAGATGATAATATTTTAGTATCAGACTGATATCATATCCTTTACTGCTTCAAATTTCTTTTCGCCTATGCCTTTTACATTTTTTAGCTCTTCAGGTTTTTTAAAATAGCCGAAGCTGTTTCTGTATTCGATTATATTGCCTGCTGTTTTTTCCCCTATCCCCGGAAGGCTCATCAGCTCTTCAATTCCTGCAGTATTTATGTTTACACTGCCTGCAATCTTTGAGCTGCCGCCAGCACTTGCACTGTCATTAATATTACCAAAATAAACTGCATCCGCATCATAAAAAGACACTGCCTTATCTTCCACCTCTTTAATTGAAGGAATATATACCATTGATGCATCTTCTAAAATAAAAGCAAGATTTACAGCTTCAAGAGCAGCATTTTCATCTGCGCCTCCGCACAGTTCAAGTAGGTCTGCAATCCTTGCCCCATCTTCAATCTCATACACTCCAGGATTCTTAATGCTGCCGCAGACATAAACTTTTATTAAAGCCGTTGTGTCCACGCTTTTTATGCCTGCATGACCGCCAGCTACTGTTTCTTTCTCAACTTCATTTGTATTATCCGCATAATTACTGTTTTTTTGCATTGACAGTTCTTCATAATATACTGAAAGCATGTTCTCCCTTATATCTGCCTGTCTTTTCTGGTAAAGAAAAATAGAAAATGAAGCTGCAGCAGTAATAAGAATTATTAAAAAAAGAGTCATATAAAGATTCTTTTGCCTGCTGTAATTTATGCGTTCAAAAAAGAACCTGAGCCTGTTGAATTTTTCTTTTATATTTAAATTGCCTTCCATGTTCATTATATATT
>JAFGMJ010000035.1 GCA_016927635.1 Actinomycetota bacterium | reverse complement strand
TTAATATATTTCTTATTATAGTAGTCTGCAAACAACCTGTTTTCAAATAAATCCCTTTCATATAAAGACTTATCCTTAAATAACTGTTTTTTATAATAAAAATCCACATGGGAAAGAAGATAGGACTGAATTGTGCTGCTGTCCGAATTATCAAAAAGTATTAAGGATTCCGTCCTTTGCCGCATCTGGCTGATATATTTAACAAATATATCTTTTTTTTCTGCAACAGTTGCATTGTCTTTTTTTACCAGATTTCTTCTGACATTGGAGTCAATA
The DNA here is from genome assembly GCA_016927635.1 of Actinomycetota bacterium. Lineage (GTDB taxonomy): Bacteria > Actinomycetota > Humimicrobiia > Humimicrobiales > Humimicrobiaceae > VGAZ01. Next base: position 6,277 of record JAFGMJ010000035.1, on the reverse strand, counting down.
ACCATTATATCTGATAATGTATTTTCGGGGACATTAAAAACAGTAAAAAAGTGCAGTTTATATCCCATGGATTCAATGAGGCTTTTATTATGGAAAACCGGGTACCAGTCGCTGTTAAAGGATGTCAATCCGGACTTTAAAAACCTGTGCTTTTTTAAAACTGCCGGGATAATGATATTGACGCTTTTCATGAAGTGATTTTTCCCCTGAAATAGCTGATAGTTTTTTCAACGCCATCCTTAAAACTTATATTGGGTTCCCAGCCGAGCAATTTCCTGGCTCTTTTTATATCTGGTTTTCTTACAAGAGGGTCGTCAGCGGGCAGCTCCTGGAATACAATATTACTTTTGCTTTTTGAAATATCCTTTATATTCTGAGCAAGCTGAAGTATTGTCATTTCTTCCGGGTTGCCGATGTTTAAAGGTAAATGATAATTTGAATTTATAAGACTGTAAATGCCCTCCACCATATCAGAAATATAACAGAAGCTCCTTGTCTGGCTGCCTTTTCCAAAAACTGTTATATCCCTGTTTTCCAGGCACTGGCTTATAAAAGTAGGTACCGCTCTTCCGTCATCCTTTCTCATTCTTGGCCCGTAGGTGTTAAATATTCTTACAATATATGTGTCCAGGCCCTGCTGCCTGTGATAGGCCATTGTAAGGGCTTCTGCAAACCTTTTTGCTTCATCATAAACTCCCCTTGGCCCCACACAATTGACATTTCCCCAGTATTCCTCCGCCTGCGGGTGTATCTTCGGGTCCCCGTAGACCTCGGAAGTTGAAGCCAGTACCATTTTTGCTCTCTTTACTTTGGCAAGCCCAAGAATATTATGAGTTCCAAGTGAGCCAACTTTTAAAGTCTGTATGGGTAATTGCAGGTAATCAATCGGACTCGCAGGGGAGGCAAAGTGAAAAATGGAACAGATATCATCTTTTAAATCAATGTACTCAGTTATATCATGGTTTAAGTATATAAAATCGCCAGTTCTTATATGTTCAATATTTTCCAGGGAGCCTGTTATTAGATTATCCATGCAGATGACTCTGTATTGTTTTTCCAAAAGATAGTCGCAAATATGGCTGCCTATAAAACCCGCACCGCCTGTAACCAATGCAGTCTTTTTCATACTTTTCTCCTTATCTTCCGATTCCTATATATCTGAAACCCATATCCTGCAGTTTTTCCTTATTAAAGAAATTCCTTCCATCTATTATTATATTGTGGTTCATTGTTTTTTTAATTTTATCAAAATCCAGGTCAGCAAACTGCCTCCACTCAGTTGCCAGTATAAGAATATCTGCACCATCTATAGCTTCATATGCGTCTTTACATATCTTTACCCTGTCCGTAAGGCTATCCGGCTTATTTTTTACAATTGGGTCATAAGTTTTTATTTTGGCGCCAAGGTTTGAAAGGCCGTTCATAATGCTTATCGAAGGCGCATCCCTGACATCATCAGTATCGGGTTTAAATGCAATCCCCAGTACTGCAATTGTTTTGCCCTTGACGATTTTTAATTCGTCCTGAACTTTTTTAATTATTTTAAGCTTCTGCTCTTTATTTACACTTATTGCTGCATTAAGCATCTGGGGAGTCATGCCATACTCATTTGCAATATAAGTAAGGGCTGCCACATCTTTTGGAAAACATGAGCCTCCCCATCCTATACCGGCATTTAAAAACAGGCGCCCTATTCTTTTATCCAGGCCCATCCCTTCAGCTACTGCAGTCACATTTGCCCCCACTTTTTCACAGATATTTGCAATCTCATTTATAAAAGATATTTTGGTGGCTAAAAATGAGTTTGAAGCATATTTTATCATTTCTGCGCTAGTGAGATCGGTTACAACCAGTGGAACTTTTTGGACTTCAGGTACCAGCCTCTTACTGTCCGGCCATTCAAAATCCTGCTCCAGTAATGGCTTGTAAAGTTCTATCATAATGGTTATAGCTTTTTTTGAAGATGAACCGATAACAATTCTGTCAGGGAAAAAAGTATCCTCAATTGCGCTACCCTCCCTTAAAAATTCTGGATTTGAAACAACATCAAAACTTACTTTTTTATTATTGCCTGTCTCCATACTTTCGGATATCATCATAGACACCCAGTCGCCAGAGCCTATGGGAACAGTACTTTTATTTACAATTATTTTGTAGCTGTCAATAGATTTGCCAATTTCTTTTGCCACCTGTTCCACAAAGCTAAGATCAGCCTGCCCGTTTGGTAGCGAAGGTGTTCCCACAGATATGAATATAATCTCTGACTGCTTAACACCTTCTTCTATTTTATGGCTGAATTTGAGCCTTCCTCTTTTTATATTATTCTTTATAATTGTTTCAAGCCCGGGTTCATAAATGGGGCACTGCCCGTTTTTGAGCATATCTATTTTTTCCTTTATTTTATCCACACATATTACTTCATTGCCAATTTCTGCAAGACACACGCCTGTTACCAGGCCAACATAACCCGTGCCAATAACGCTTACTTTCAATGCCAACCTCTCTTTGCTTTATTTTCATCTTAATGCAGCCATGCCTATTGGAGAACTGTACAATAGCAATAAGGGAATAATTTCCCACCCCTTAATAACTGTTGTATTGTTTCTGCTAGTATAGTAGCATATATCCAAAAAAGAGTTCAATCTTAATTAAAATTTTATAAATTTTTTTTTAATTTTTTGGAGATTTTAAATGGATAATAAAAATACACACCCGGAAGATACTATTGATTTTAAAACATTGTTCAGATTGTTTTTAAAAAGAAAATGGTGGTTTATAGCTACAGTGATACTGGTACTTGCTGCCGGCATATTTTATGTGTTTACAAAACCTGTCATATATGAAGCAAGGCTTAATTTTAAGCTTAATGACAATTATGTTGCAGATGAATACCTACAGTACAACGATATACAGGAAATATACAGCAGGAACCAGACTGTGTTTATTGAGATGAAAGAAATACCATGGATTCTTAAAACTGACCTGATATTTAAGGCACTGGATGAACTGGAAGAAGTGGATGATTACAATGATATACTCAGTGCCAATGTTGTCAATATCGACCTGCAGGAAGACTCTGCCACTTTTATCTTAAGGGTCAAAGATGAGGACAAGAAGCTTTCGGAAAAAATAGGCTTTAAGCTCATTGAATCACTTGGCCTGCAGGTTATGGAAAACGATAAGAAAATCTTTGATAATACACTTGATTTAATAACCGGGGATATCAAAACTTTAGAGAATGAAATTGCAGATTTTGAGAATAAAATAAACCTGTTAAATGAAGAGATATCGGATTTATCAAAAGGAAGTGGCAATGCCTTGGCTCTTAACGCAATTGAAGAAAAGCAGGGAGAAGTGTTTATATATACAGAAAAAATTATTGACAATGAATACGAAATAAAAAAGCTTGAGAAGCTTTTACAGGAATTTTCAAGCCAGAAAGATAAGGTGGTAAACCGTGTTGAGCCTGTTTCTAAAAATGCCCGGTTTACAGTTGAAAATGACAGGATGATAAATTCTATTATTGTTGTGCTTTTAAGCCTTCTTACAGGCATTGTTGTGGTTCTTTTTGTCAATTATATTTACAAGTTGAAAAATAAATAGGGCTGCCAAATGATATGAAACATAAACCTGAAATAGTTGCTCTTATTCCTTTAAGAGGGGGTTCAAAATCAATCCCTTATAAAAATATTAAAAGCATTGCCGGAAAGCCGCTCTGCATGTGGGTAATAGAAGAGGCTGTCCGGTCAAAAATGATTGATAAAGTATATGCGTCTACTGATTCAGATAAAATAAGGGATGTCATAAGCTCCTATTCACTGCCTGTTGAGGTGCTTGAAAGGGGACCGCACCTGGCAACAGATACAGCATCAACAGAGTCTGTCATGCTTGATTTTGCTGCCAAAACTGACTTTGATATAATTGTTACCATACAGGCAACTTCCCCCATGACAAAATCTGAAGATTTTGACAGTGCAATTAAGTATTTCCTGGACATGAGCCTGGACTCCCTTTTGACCGGGGTAAGGGTAAAGAAATTTTTCTGGACAGATGAAGCAAAACCAATAAATTACAATCCCTTAAACAGGCCGCGCCGGCAGGACTTTAAAGGCTGGATTTGGGAAAACGGGGCGTTTTATATTACTAAAAAAAATATTCTTGAAAAATACAAATGCAGGCTTGGAGGCAAGACAGGCATTTATGAAATGAGCGGGGAATCAGGTATTGATATCGATGAACCGGTTGACTGGGAAATAATGGAAAGGTTTTTACTAAAAAGAAAATGAAGCGTTTATTTATTTTTGCTGATTAAATAATATTAATAATATGCACAGGTAATATTTACTGGATAAATTTTTTAAAAATACATTCATATAAAATTTATTACAAGGAAATGACAGGTTAAAAATGAAAATTGAAGATAAAACAATCGGCCAGGGAAATCCATGTTATGTAATAGCTGAGATAGGGATTAATCATAATGGCTCCATTGAGATAGCCAAATCTTTAATAGATGCTGCAATAAACGCCAGAGTTGATGCTGTTAAGTTCCAGAAAAGGCAGTTAAGCTCACTTTATGCTGATGAGGTTTTAAAAGATCCTTCAGTGGGTGAACAGGGACTTCAGTATCTTGTCCCCATACTGAAGCAGTTTGAACTTTCAGATGCAGATTTCAGGGAAATATTTAATTTCTGCAAAAAAAGAAATATCACTTTTTTATGTTCGCCATGGGATCTGCCAAGCATAGATTTTCTGGAAGAGTTAGGTGTTTGTGCGTATAAGGTCGCCTCAGCAGATCTTACAAACATGATACTTCTTAAGAAACTTGCTGAGAAAAACAAACCTTTGATACTGTCAACAGGTATGTCAACTATTGAAGAAATTGAATATAGTTATAATTTTTTAAAGAAGCAGGAAAACCTGGAATTTGCATTCCTTCACTGTAACAGCACATATCCGGCGCCCTTCCATAATTTAAACATTAATTTTATTGAAGAGATGCAGAAAAGGTTTGATATACCAATAGGATACTCGGGCCATGAGCATGGCATCATAATACCGGTAGCAGCTATTTGCAAGGGTGCATGTATTATTGAAAAACATCTGACACTTGACAGGACCATGAAAGGTCCCGACCATGCATCAAGCCTTGAGCCACAGGGATTTATCAAAATGGTACGTGATATCAGGAATGTGGAGCTTTCTTTTGGCACAAAACATAAATGGGTTTCAAGAGGCGAGATTTTAAACAGGGAAGTTCTGGGCAAAAGCCTTGTTTCAGATAAAGATATTAAAAAAGGCCAGATAATAACAGAAGATGCCATATCTGTAAAAAGCCCTGCAAAAGGTATTTCACCCCAAAAAATAAATGAGCTGGCAGGAAAAACTGCTGTTAGGGATATAAAAAAGGGTGAGTTTTTCAGGGAAGAGGATATGGGTATTAAAAGTGTTTTAAGTTATAAAAATAATCTGGACAAAAAAATAGGTTTTATTGTGAGGTTTAATGATATAGACCATATAAAACAGGATGATTTATCCGCCCTTGAATTTCACCTGTCCGATATGGATATTGATTTGACAAAAATACTGAAAATAAACCGGCTTTTTAAACAGGAGCTTGTAATCCATGCTCCTGAATACTGGGGAGATTTTCTTGTTGATCTGGCCTCCAAAGATAAAGACTTAAATGAGTTGAGCCTTGATGTGATAAGAAAGACAATAGATATCACTAAAAGAATAAAGGATAATTTTGAGGGCTCAAAAAATAAAAAAATAAAAATGGTGGTTCACCCCGGGGGTATGAGCAGGGAGTTTGTAAAGGAAGATAAGAATGCTTTTTATAAAATACTTGCAAAATCAGTGCAAAGGCTAAAGGACACAGATATAGAAATACTTCTTGAAAATATGCCTCCTTTACCGTGGTATTTTGGAGGCCAGTGGGTACACAACATTTTTATGGATGCTGATGAAATAGCAGATTACTGCAGGGAAAATGAGGCAGGTATTGTCTATGATATATCCCATGCACAGCTTTACTGTAACTATGAAAAGATTGACATCGGGCAGTACACAGAGAAACTGCTGCCTTTTATAAGGCATATTCATATTGCAGATGCTGCAGGCTGGGATGGTGAGGGCCTCCAGATCGGTGAGGGTGAGGTTGACTTTAAAAAAGTATTAAATATACTGAAAGATCTGGATGTGATATTTGTTCCTGAAATATGGCAGGGCCACAGATATGGAGGTGAGGGTTTTATAAAAGCCATGGATAAGCTTA
>JAFGMJ010000034.1 GCA_016927635.1 Actinomycetota bacterium | reverse complement strand
TTTTCTGCAGCATATTCAATATTTTTTCTGTTATTTGAGTGAATCGATACACTGTGGCCCTTGCCTTCATAATCAAGGTTAGCCTGGGCAATTTGTACTGCTTTGGAAAAATCGCCGTATTTAATTACAGCAAGCACGGGGTACATTTTTTCCTTGCAGAAAAGATCCTTTCGCCCGATTCCATCAGTTTGCACGATTAAAACTTTAGTATTATCAGCAACATCCAGCCCGGCAAGTTTTGCAATTGTTTGTATATCCTGCCCTATGACATCTTTATTTGCCGCACCGTTAACAAAAAGGGTTTGCCTGAGCTTTTCTTTCTGGCTGCTGTCGGCAACAAAATAACATCCGTTATTTTCAAATTCTGCGATGACTTCATCAAACATCTCCTCAGGTATCATGACAGTCTGTTCGGCAGAACATATAATGCCATTATCAAAAGCGCGCCCGATGATTATCTTGGGTACGGCTTCTTTTATATCGGCATCCCTGTCTATTATTACCTGCACATTGCCCACGCCTACCCCGTATGCGGGTTTACCGCTTGAGTAGGCAGCCTTTACCATGCCCATTCCACCTGTAGCCACAACAACATCGACTTTTTTCATAAGCTCGTTTGTAAGCTCTATAGAGGGCTCCTCTATTATCTGTATGAGGTTTTCAGGCACACCAAATTTTGATAATGCCTTATTAAAAAGATCGACAAGATATTTGCCGCATTTTTTTGCTCTGGGATGTGGGGCTATAATTACTGAGTTGCGGCCTTTTAGCGCAAACATTGCATTGCACATGGGAGTGACAACAGGATTTGTGCATGGGGTGACTGCTCCCACGACACCCATAGGTTTTGCAACAAGTGCTATTGCGGTGTCCCTGTCATAGTCAATTATGCCGACTGATTTCTTTCCTTTAAGGCTGTGCCATATTATTCTTGCTTTTCCAAGCTTTTTTTTAAGCTTATCTTCAAAATTGCCCATTCTTGTCTCTTCCACAGCCATTTTCGCAAGCGTTTCGGCATTATCAAACACTACCTTTGCAATCTCTCTGACAACAGCATCGACCTGCTCCTGGTTAAAATCCTCAAAGGCAGCCTGGGCGATGCGTGATTTTTCTATAAGCACGTCCACTGTGCTTGCCTGAACTGTTTTTTCCATTTTAATCCCCTGTCTTTTAATTTAATTTTAATTTGCATTTTAAAATCATGCCTGAAAAAATATCCCGGATAATTTATTGTCAGGACATAAAAGTTCCGCCATTTATATCAATAGTTGCGCCTGTTATATAGCTTGACTTTTCTGAAGCCAGAAATGTAATTACTGAAGCCACATCCTGTGGTTTTCCGATTCTTCGCAATGGCACTGTTTCAGGATTGAAATGCGTAAAATCCTTTGTCATTTCAGTGTCAATAAAACCCGGGGCAACAGCATTGACATTTATATTGAACGGTCCGGCTATTTTTGCAAGCGACATGGTCATGGCAATGATGCCGCCTTTTGACGTCACATAATCTATACCTGTTACATAGCCTCCGATCCTGCCAGATATTGAAGATATATTGATTATTTTTCCATAATTGTTAGCACGCATTATTTTAAAAGCTTCCCTGCAGCAAAGATATGTGCCTCTGAGGTTAATCGACATGAGCTTGTCCCATTGTTGCGGATTCACTTCATCTATGCTGAATGTATTGGTTACTCCCGCGCAATTAACAAGTATGTCAAGAGTTTTAAATTCGGCGACAGCAGTTTCAAACAAATTTTCTATGTCCTGCACATTGCCAATATTTGTGTGTACAAAAATACATTTGCATGAAAAGGAATTTTCAATGTTGCTTATTACATTTAAAGCTTTTTCTTTATCTATATCAGCAATTATTATGCCGGAAGCGCCATTTTTGGCAAAATCAACTGCAGCGGCAGATCCAATGCCTCCGGAAGCGCCTGTTATAATTGCAATTCTGTTTTTCAAATCTTTATTTTCTTCCATCATTTATATCTTTACCGCCTGATATAAAAAAATTTATCTATTAATTTAAAGAGGCAACGCCTGGATTTTTTAAATCTGATTTGTTCTTTGTCCTTGGTATTCGCTGTCAGGCACAAGTATGAACTTTAATCCCTTCTTTTCCATAATCATATTAAAAGCTCTCATATATTCAGACATTGGCATTATATTTGATATTATTTTTTTCAGGTCAAGCTTGCCGGCTTTAAGCAAGCCAAAAGTATATATCCATGAATTATATGTAGAGCTCATCGATGGTATGATGTTTAATTCTTTTGTTATGGCCTCATCCCAGCCAATACCCACAGATTTTTTCCCTGTCAGGCCAAAAGCTATTATTTTGCCGTTTTTGGCACAAATATCGATTGCCTGGTTGATTGCAGCTTCGCTGCCGCTGCAATCCATGAAAATATCGGCCCCATATCCTCCGGTGGCATTCATGACATATTCTGAAAGGTCCTGCCTGTCCACATTAAAGACATTTTTTATTCCAAGTTGGCCTGCCACTTTAAATCTGTAGGATAAATCTTCGCTTATGCCGCTTAAAACTACATCAGATGCTCCGCATGCCCTGGCAACCTGGGCAGCAATAAGCCCTGCAGGGCCCGGGCCTGCAATAACGACAAAATCGCCGAACCTGATGCTGGCGCGTTCAATAAGCGCATGTGTAACGGTTGAAGCAGGTTCTATTACTGCTCCCTCCAGAAAAGATATATTTGGTGGCAGTAAATGCAATAAACCGTCAGGTATCTTTATATACTCGGCCATTGCGCCATCCATGCCCCAGCCGGGAGAGCGCTTTGAAGAGCAGAGGTGTATGAGCCCCTGCCTGCAGTATCTGCAAATCCCGCAGACTTTCTGCTGCGGTTCGCTTGTTACCCTGTCGCCGGGTTTAAATCTTTTAATATTTTTGCCTGTTTTTTCTATAACACCCGAGAATTCATGCCCCAGGATAACTGGGGGCCAGTAAGGAAACTCATCATTATATATATGTATGTCTGTTCCGCATATGCCCGCAGCCTTGATTTTAATCAGAACCTCATCATCATTTATCTCAGGAAAAGGTACATCTTTATAAACAACTGCGCCTTTTGCTTTTTTTTCCTTTACTATAGCTTTCAAATCTTTTCCTCAAATCTAAAAAGACATTTTCTTTACTATCTCTGTCACTATTTTTTCTATTTCAGCAGTGCTTGTGCCGGCATCAATTTTTTCCGGTTGGGTACATCTGTCGCCTTCGCACATCCCGCAATTGCTGCAATCCTCATATTTTTTCTCACCCTTTTTTATATCCGGGACAGGAGGATAACTGTAAGAAGCTTACGAAAACCCTCCGGAGTATTCCATGCTTGAGCCAGGAAAATACGATGAAAGAAGAGATGGTATATCTATTCTCAGCCTTTCCCTAAGGTCTGCAATATTTGCAAGAGTCTGGGGCGGATAATTCATCTTCGGCTTTCCCATATTTATGCCCCTGAGAGACATAGCTTCCTTAAAGCCCTGCGGAAAATTAACGCTCTTCATCTCTCTTATGAGCGGCAGCATTTCTGCTATTGCGCCCTGTGGTATATGCATAGAATTCTCCAGTTTAAAAAATACCTTTTTTAAAAATTCATTTTTATTCTGCTTTTGATATCCTGTCCCTGTTAAACACCCATTTGGGGGTTTTGCCCTCAAGAACATCAGCAGCGCCCTGGGCTGCATGCATCGCCATCCTTTTGGCGCTTTCTTTTGTCAATGCAGCTGAATGGGGCGACAAAATAATATTTTCAAGCAAAAAAAGAGGGCTGTCTTCTTTTGGCGGTTCATTCTCAAAAACATCAAGCGCAGCACCACATATTTTACCGGCAGAAAGAGCTTCTGCAAGCGCTGCTTCATCTATTATCCCTCCCCGGGAAGTATTTATAATAAAGGCGCCCGGCTTCATTTTTGAAAGCAGCCTGCTTCCGATTATATGGTGGCTATCCTTTGTATAAGGCATATGCAGGCTTATAAAATCTGACTCTGAAAAAACTGTATCCATATCGCCGGCTCTTTTATATTCATATAATGTGGAAATATCTTCTGAAAGATACGGGTCAAAATAAATTATTTTCATGCCAAAGCAGCCTGCGCACTTTTGCGCAACCCGGCGGCCGATTTTCCCAAAACCCAAAAGCCCGAGAGTTTTTTCTTCAAGATCAACGGGCAGATATTTATTTCTTACAGCAAATTCATTTTTCCTTACCGACTTGTCCATCATGAACAGATATTTGGATAAAGCAAGCATGAAAGCAACTGCATGCTCTGCAACGCTTTCAATATTTGCTTCAGGGGTATTGCAGACATAAATGCCCTTTTCAGATGCTGCTTCTATATCGACATTGTCTACTCCAGCGCCGGTCCTTGCTATGACCTTTAGCTTTGCGCCTGCAAAAATTGTTTCCCGGCTAAGCTTTGTGGCTGTGCGTACAATAATCGCATCAGCATCGGATATATGCTGCCTTACGACTTCATCTTCCGGTGAAGGGGAAGTGATAATAAAAAATCCCCTGTCCTTGAGATATTTTTCTGCATCCTCATGGATTTTTTGTGAAAGTAGCACTTTTTTCATTTAATAAACCCTTCTTTTTCAAGATATTTCCTCATATCTCCAAGCTGGGAATCCGTAAGCGGTTTTAAGGGTTTCCTTGGCTCGCCGCCGAAATAGCCCGCCAAAGTTGCAGCAGCTTTGACGGCACTGACTCCACCGCTTCCTGAAACCATTGAATTCAATTTAAATACTTTGAAATGCAGATCTATGGCTTTGTCTGTCTGCCCGGAAATGAAACTTTCATAAAGCTCGCAGCAAATCTTTGGGAAGGCATTTGCCAGTGAAAGTATTCCGCCTGAAGCTCCGCACATAAGTCCTGTAAGGAAAAAGTTTGCAGACCCTGCTATTATGTGGAAATCTTGCGCGTCCCTTGTGGCGGCAAGAAATCCCATAATTCCGTCAGTGGAACTGTCTTTCATCCCTACTATATTCGGATGCGCCGCAAGTTTTCCAACTGCCTTAGGAGATATCTTTACCCCGCCTGCAAATCCGGGCGCATTATAAATAAGGACGGGCACCTCAACGCTGTCAGCAATCTCTGTGTAATAATCAATGAGTATTTCATCTTTTATCTGCTTTGCAAAATAGCTTGGCGTAAGCACGCTGACAAAATCAGCACCTGTTTTTGCAGCCTCCCGGCTCAAGCTTATGGTTTCCCTGGTGGATTCGCAACCGGTGCCTGCCATTATGACTTTACCTGCCCTGTTTTTTACAAAAGTCTCCAAAACTTTCATTTTTTCATCTACAGTGAGGCTCTTATTTTCACCATTTGAGCCAAGCACAAGATATCCGGTTATATCGGTGCTGTTAAATTTTTTTATATTTTCTTCAAGCCTGTCAAAAAGTAATTCTTCATCTTTGAAAGGGGTTATTGCCGGAACAAAAACTCCGCTTAATTTTTCTTTTAAATTCATTTTTTCTCCTTTAATTCACAACATTTACGGACTCTTCGCCGTTAAGGACCTTAAAAACATTTAAAGCTGTTTTGTATTTTAACTCTTCAAGCGCTCTTTCAGAATAAAAACCTGCATGAGGAGTAATAATTACATTGTCAAATCTTACAAGTTCAAAATCCATCCCGGGCGGCTCTGTCTCAAGAACGTCCAGTGCAGCGCCGGCAATAAGTTCTGAGCGTATTGCCTGATAAAGATCCGGGGTGTTTATTATCCCTCCTCTTGAAGTATTTATAATGTAGGCAGTAGGTTTTATAAGCTGGAATTCCCTTAAGCTGAACATATGCCTGGTGTTTTCATTTAACGGGCAGTGTATTGAAATAAAATCGCATGTTCCTAGAATATCATAAAAGCTTGCAATTTTTAAATCCTGCCCTGCAATGTCATTTTCTGTAATATAAGGGTCATATACCTTTATTTCTTTAAAAATATTTCTTGCCTTTTCATAAAGATTGCGGGGAATTTTTCCAAAGCCTATAAGCCCAAGGCTCAATGTAGAAAAATCAAAAACAGGTTTTCCCACCTCCAGTAAATCCCATTTACCGGACCTGACAGAATTTGCAAGCAAGATGACTTTCCTGCCAAGGCTTAATATGAGAGCAAGAGCATGGTCTGCAACTTCGTTTATGCAATAATCAGGCACGTTGCATACCATAATGCCTTTTGATCTTGCAAAAACAATATCAACTGAATCAACATCTATGCCATATCTTGATATAATAATGCATTTATTCATTGAATCCAGGACCTTCTGTGTTATGCGTGCATATTGCACCATAAGCGCATCCGCATCCCTGCAGCCTTCAATAAGTTTATTTTCATCAAATGTCTGAAGGCTAATAATATCGCAATCAATTTTGCTCAGTAACAATTTTTCTATCTCTATGTCAGGATAATCGTAGTCCGTAAATACTACCTTAAATCTTCTTTCCGCCATTTTAAATATATAAAATACAAATAACTATAAAAACCTGAACTGTATAAAAATGATTCTTTTTTGGGGAGGCTTAAAAATATTGAAATCAGCAGCCTCCCCCATTCAATCTCTTTTAAGATCGCATTTTACTGTTATACAAACTCTATATTTATATAGTTTGTTATTTTCAGTTCAAGTAAAATCAAAAACAGTTTTTTAACAGCTTATTCCTTGAAACCATAATAATTGTCTTTTGGACCCAAATACATGACATTGTTTTTGCATTTGAGGTATTCCATTAAACCGACAACTCCGCCTTCTCTTCCAAGACCGCTCTGTTTGTTGCCTCCGTAAGATGCTTCTATCTTTGACATCACGTTGGTGTTCATCCATACTATACCTGCATTTAATGTCTCAGCGCCTCTTATAAGTGTTCGGTAGTCCTCACTCCATATAGTTGCTCCAAGTCCATATACTGTATCATTTGCAAGCGCCAGGGCCTCGTCAATGTCTTCAAATTTCTTGACCACTACAACAGGGCCGAAAATTTCTTCCTGGACACAGGCCAGATCATTGCTTGTAACTTCAAGTACTGTCGGCCTGTAGAAGAACCCTTTGTCCATCGGAGGTTTTGTTTCCCTGAATCCGCCACATAAAAGCTTGGCGCCATCTTTTTGTGCCCTCTGGACATATCCATCTATCTGTGTGAACTGGTGCTCGTCTATTAATGAGCCCATCTGCGTAGACATATCCATGATATCGCCTATCCTGACTGCATTGCATCTTTTGACAAGCTTTGTCACAAATTCATCATATATATCTTTGTGTACATATGCCCTGGTTGAGGCGCAGCATACTTCACCCTGCATAAATACAAAACCGATTATAAGAGAATTTACGGCATCATCGACAAGGCAATCCTTTGCTGCGATGAAAGGTCCTTTGCCGCCAAGCTCAAGAAGTACTTTCTTAAGGTTGGTCTCTGCTGATGCCTGCAGGCATCTTCTGCCTACTTCAGTCGAGCCCGTAAAAGATACCATGTTGACATCATAGTTTCGAAGCATTGCTTCGCCGGTAACGCTTCCGGCACCTGAAACAACATTTAAGACTCCTTTTGGAAATCCTGCTTCAAGAAATATTTCTGCCATCATTGAACAGGTAATAGGAGCAAGTGAAGATGCTTTTAGCACAACTGTGTTTCCGGCAGAGAGCGCAGGGCATATTGTCCTTGTTGCAATATGCAGAGGGAAGTTCCACGGAATGACAGAGCCGACAACTCCGAAAGGCTCATACGTCTCATAGCAGAATGCCGTATGGCCAGGAAGAGGTATAACATTTCCCCTTATCTGCCTGCTCAGGTTTGAGAAATATTCCATTGCCCTGAATGTGTATGGCAAATCAGTATTAACAGTCTCGTTGAGGGGTTTGCCTGTATCTTTTGCTTCCCATTCTGCAAATTCCTGCTTTCTTGTCCTGAAGATATCAAGAGCCTTCATCATAAGATCCGCCCTCTTGTCGCTGTCCATTTTAGACCATTCAGGAAAAGCCCTTTTTGCTGCCTGTACAGCTTTGTCTACATCTGCAGCTGACGCTGACGCGAGCTCAGCAAGAGGTTCGCCGGTTGCGGGACAGTAAGAGGTAAAATATTTTCCATCTTCCGGTTCAACCCACTGATTGTCAATAAACAGTTTGAGTTTTTTCACAGTTCCTCCTTATCTGTTTTTTTCAAATTATTTTTTATATTAAAAGACCGTAACAGGTATATTCATCAGGTTCCCGAATTCTTTAACCTCCTCAAGAATATCCCCGTATACAATGGAATTATGATGCGGTATGCCGTTATACAGGAGAGACTCTATAAATCCCATGCTTCCGCCATCCATTTTTATTGTTAGATTGCTCCCCTTTATATATTCTTTATTGTCAATCACTTCACCAGTGCCTACATGTAATGTATACTCGCCCCTTATCGAATTAAGCCTGCAAACAGTTGCCCTTCCCGGCCTTAAAGTCGCAGTTTGGGCCAGTCCTCCAAAAGGCCTGTTTATCAGGGGCTTTTTGTCTGAAAGATTAAATGATGCGTTTCCGCAATGCCAGAAAAGCAGCGCATCCTTATCTTCAAGATAATTTACAAGGTCAGCAAGCCAGGGAGTGGTCTGTATCATGGCATATTCCATAAGCATACTGAGGGCTCCGTTAACATCGCATTCGCAGGAAGCCATGACGCCTTCTGCAGTCATTCTTCCATTTGCAGGGCAAATTGCAGTTTTGTCTATATCCCTTAGCTCAGGCCAGCAGTCAGGCGCATAAGCCTGCAGGTTCTTTTCCTGGACCATTTTTTTAACTGCAATATAAACTTTTGAAAGACCTTCAGATTCTTTCAAGTTTTCAGCAGGTATATCAAAAATCTCTTTCTGTATTTTCATGTCTTCACTGATCTCTTTATCAGTTACGCTTTTAATGGTGTTTGTAAAAGCATACATAGAAACTTTTGTTATCGTAGTTCCAAAGATCTTCTTTATTGCAAGCTCATCAAAATCCGAGATTTCAAAACCGTCAGGCCTCATTCCTATAACGCCTACTGTTGCTC
Organism: Actinomycetota bacterium; assembly: GCA_016927635.1. Taxonomy (GTDB): domain Bacteria; phylum Actinomycetota; class Humimicrobiia; order Humimicrobiales; family Humimicrobiaceae; genus VGAZ01. Next base: position 1,766 of record JAFGMJ010000034.1, on the reverse strand, counting down.
CCCTTAAATATGATATAGCTCTGACAGCATTGACAAATATTCTTACCTTATCCTTGACTTTTGGCCTGGAAACATTGCCATATACAAAGCTGAATTTTTTGCCTAAATTTGCAAATATAGTGCCCTGCGGAAGCACACCCACCATCGAGCCTGTGAAGTTGTGTTTTTTTATTGCAAACTCTTCAAGTCCCCAGATAAGATAGGGTAAATCAAGATTCCTTACTATCTCTGCAGTGACTTCACCTGTGCTGAAAGTGCCGTTAAAAATAATAACGCCGTCGACATTTTCAGACTGGAACATTTTCCAGGCAGAGTTTGCTTTTTCCCTGCTGTCAATTGAGGGAGCAGATTCTACAATTTCTACCTTTAATTCATTTTTCAGGTAATTTTTGGCATCTGTTGCAAATTTTTTAGCAGCTTCCAGGTCTTCTGCTTCAAGGAAATCCAGAGTCAGGTTTACAAAACCAAATTTCAAACTTTTAAAGTTTGCAGGCATTTCATCCCCCTTTATTAAAATAATTATTTAATAAAAATAATAAATCCTTTATAGCTAACATTCACAATTTTTGCCCTTAATAAACTACCAGAGAGAATACCCGCCATCAGCTATTATTGCGCTTCCAGTAAAATAACCTGAAGCTTTCGATGCCAGGAAAACTGTAATTCCCTTAAGCTCTGCAGGATCCGGTATTCTTTTTTGCGGGCAAATATCGCTCCATTGTTTAAGCATTTTTTTATCCGCTATTTTCAGCAGCGGCGTCATGACATAACCCGGGCAAAGGGCATTGACCCTGATGTTATATGGCGCCCATTCAACTGCAAGAGACTTTGAAAGATGCACAACCGCTGCTTTTGATGCGTTATAATGGCATTGCTTCTGGGGAACATTGACTATATAGGCCGACATGGAAGCAATATTTATTATGCTTCCCTTTTTCTTTTTTTTCATTTCCTTTGCAGCCCATTTGCAGTAAAGAAAGACTCCGTTTAAATTAACATCCATAAGAGCCTGCCATTTTTCATATGGCATATCTTCTGCAGGGTACCAGGTGGCTATTCCCGCACAGCACACCAGTATATCAAGTTTACCGAATTGTTTTACTGTCGCCTTTACAGTTTTTTCAACATCTTCTTCTTTGCCAACATCGCCGGCAAAGGTCACAGCTTTCCTTCCCAGTTTTATAATTTCGTCTGCAGTCTGCCTGCTTTCATCAATTAGCAGGTCAGCTATTGCAACATCAGCACCAGCCTCAGCAAGTCCAATTGCAAGTTCCCTTCCAAGGCCCCTTCCGCCTCCTGTAACCAGCGCTGTTTCACCCTTAAGGCTGAATTGAGATAAAACACCAGTTATTTTTTCCATCACATATCCTTACCTTTTCATGATTATGAATATGACCAGTAATTTAACCGCAATGCAAAACATATATCGGCCTCACAGGCATTGCAAAGTAAAGTGCTTATCTTTTGATTATTGCATTCTCTTCATTATTGAAAAGATGGGTAAATTTGGGTTCGAACTCTAACCAGCATGTTTCTCCCCTCTTAAATCTATAACCGCCTGCAGCAATTACCACCTTGGTTTCAGTCTTTTTAGTGTCAGAAAGCTCGATTGAGAGCACTTCGCTGTCACCCTGGAACTCGACGATTCTTACAGTGCCGGGTATAGTGGAATTCTTTTCTTTATTGGGTGAGGCCTTTATTTGTTGCGGTCTTACCCCAATTGTGATATCTGAACCAATGTATTTGCTATCAATCTCTCCGGTGAA
>JAFGMJ010000005.1 GCA_016927635.1 Actinomycetota bacterium | reverse complement strand
GGCAGAAAAAGTATAGCAAAAAAGAAGAAAACTCCTGCACTACAGGGAAACCCTTTGAAGAGGGGTGTTTGTGTAAGGGTTTATACAACTACGCCTAAGAAGCCGAACTCAGCGCTTCGTAAAGTTGCAAGGGTAAGGCTTACTCATGGCACTGAAGTGACTGCATATATACCTGGCATAGGCCATAATCTGCAGGAACACTCCATAGTAGTTGTAAGGGGCGGCAGGGTAAAGGATCTGCCGGGTGTAAGGTATAAGGTAGTCAGGGGCATACTTGATACAGGCGGAGTTGAAAACAGGAAATCAGCCCGTTCAAGATATGGCGCCAAAAAGCCTAAATAGCAGTGCTGGTTTTGTGGCATTGATGCTTAAGAAGTTTTAAAAAGCGGTATTTAATATTATAAGATGATTTAATTTTTTTAGTTTTTACAAGTGCTAAGGAGTATTTAGATGGCAAGAAGAGGAAGTCCGGCTAAGAGAAAAATAGTACCAGACCCTATTTATAAAAATGAGATTATAACAGATCTTGTAAATAAAATTCTATGGAAGGGTAAAAAAACTGTTGCCGAAAAAATTGTTTACGGCAGCCTTTCAATACTTGGTGAGAAAACAAAAGAGAATCCCATGGATATACTTGATAAATGCCTTGACAACGTCAGGCCTGTTCTTGAAGTCAAATCAAGAAGAGTGGGAGGCGCTACATACCAGGTGCCTGTCGAGGTGACCTCAAAGAGAGCAAATACCCTGGCACTGAGATGGCTTATAGGCTTTTCAAGGAAAAGAAGAGAAAAAACTATGGCTGAAAGGCTTGCAGGAGAAATACTTGACGGTGCAAGCAATACAGGCAGCAGCGTAAAGAAAAAAGAAGACTTACATAAAATGGCAGAAGCCAATAAGGCTTTTGCACATTACAGGTGGTAACAGCTGCAGAAAAGAGCCCAAAAAAGCTGTTTTATTATTGCAGTTGTAAAAATAATATTTATTAAAATTTAGAAATAACGAAAAAAGCCCTGCCTTTTAATTATTTTAAAAGGTTGCCCAAGGGTTTTTTAAAAAATGTTTGCTGCGCTTATAGGTTTTCATAAGTGAGCATTTCAGGCTTTATTTATTTAGCATTTGCTGAATATATAAATATAAGATAATTAAAGATTATGGCAAGAACAGTTTCGCTAAACAACACAAGAAATATTGGTATAGCTGCTCATATAGATGCAGGGAAAACGACTACAACCGAGCGTATGCTTTATTATACGGGTAAGACATACAAAATCGGCGAAGTCGACGATGGCGCTGCTGTAATGGATTGGATGATACAGGAACAGGAAAGAGGCATAACCATCACCTCGGCAGCTACAACATGCTACTGGAAGGATAACAGGATAAATATAATAGACACTCCTGGTCATGTTGACTTCACTGTTGAAGTGGAAAGAAGCCTTCGCGTGCTTGACGGGCTTGTGGCAATATTTTGTGCAGTCGGCGGGGTTGAGCCACAGTCAGAGACTGTATGGGCCCAGGCAGCAAAATATAATATTCCAAGGATTGCCTTCATAAATAAAATGGACCGCACTGGCGCAGATTTCTTTTATGTTATAGAAATGATGAAAAGCAGGCTTCATGTAAGCCCTTTGGCCCTGCAGATACCCATAGGCAGGGAAGATAAGTTCTCGGGTATTATTGATCTTGTGGATATGAAGGCAGTTATTTATGAGGATGTAATGGGCATAAAACTTTCTGTTGGAGAAATTCCTCAGGAAATGGAAGCTACTGCACACAAATACAGGCAGGAACTTATTGAAAATATTGCAAATTATAATGATGATATCCTTGCCAAATATCTTGAAAACATTGAAATAACAAGAGACGAGCTGGTCGCAGCTATAAGAGATATAACAATAAGCGTGAAAGCAGTCCCTGTATTCTGCGGAGCATCATTTAAGAATAAAGGCGTCCAGCTTCTTCTTGATGCAGTGGTGGATTATCTTCCATCACCTTTGGATGTTGAAAATTCTGTCGGGCTTAATCCCTATACAGGAAAAGAAGAAATAAGAAAAATAAGTGATGATGAATCATTTTCAGGACTTATCTTTAAAATAATGTCAGACCCTTTTGTGGGCAAGCTGAGTTTTTTAAGAGTTTATTCCGGAAGCCTTAAAGTAGGTACGCAGGTGCTTAACACCACAAGCGACAAGAAGGCAAGGGTATCAAAAATACTGGAGATGCATGCCAATACAAGAGTTGAAATAGAGGAAGCTTTTTGCGGGGATATAGTGGCTATAGTGGGGCTTAAAAATGTAAAGACCGGAGACACTATCTGCAGTCCTTCCAAACCTGTTAAATATGAATCAATCAGCTTTCCTGAGCCTGTAATATCTATAGCAATAGAGCCCAAGACAAAAGCGGACCAGGATAAAATGTCCATTGCTTTAAACAAAATAGCGGAAGAAGACCCGACATTCCGTATCAGTACAGACAACGAAAGCGGCCAGACAATTATTGAAGGGATGGGAGAACTTCATCTTGAGATAATAGTCGACAGATTGCTTCGGGAGTTTAAGGTCAATGCTAATGTCGGAAAACCCCAGGTCGCTTACAGGGAGACAATAACAAGGGATATTGAAATTGAAGGCAAGTATATAAGGCAGAGCGGCGGAAAAGGCCAGTATGGCCATGTGGTAATACATTTCTATCCGAATGAGTACGGAAAAGGCTTTGAATTTGAAGATAAGACCAAAGGAGGGGCTATCCCTAAAGAATATATAAAACCGGTAGAAATGGGCATTATGGATGCCATGCAAAGCGGTGAGCTTGCCGGATATCCTCTGGTAGATATAAAAGCTGTGCTCCTGGACGGTTCTTACCATGAAGTTGATTCATCTGAGCTCGCATTCAGAATCGCCGCCGGTAAGGCGCTGAGGGAAGCAAACACCAAGGGCATGCCCATACTGCTTGAACCCGTAATGGATAACGAAGTGGTTGTCCCGGATGAATTCATGGGGGATGTCATCGGTGATCTTAATTCAAAAAGAGGGAAAATACTATCAGTTATATTGAGGAACAATATGAGAGTAATTAAGTCTGAAGTTCCTCTTGCTGAAATGTTCGGTTATGCAACTGATTTGCGCTCAAAGACACAGGGCAGAGCTACATTTTCAATGCAGTTTAAAAAATATGCTCCTGTTCCGGAAAATGTTGCAAATGATATTTTAAGAAAAGTAAAAGGAAGCATCGCGGTTTAGTTTAGACCAAATATATATAAGAAAGGAAAATATAAAATGGCAGCAAAAGCAAAATTTGAAAGGACAAAGCCTCACATAAACATAGGCACAATAGGGCATGTTG
>JAFGMJ010000033.1 GCA_016927635.1 Actinomycetota bacterium | reverse complement strand
TATAAAAGGCTTTCCTGCAGGTTTTAAAATAAATATTATCTTGAAAGATACAAATGAATATATTCAAGGATTACTTTAAGCTTCCAAGATCAATATATATTCTTTTTTTTGCGCGAATCATAAACATGGTCGGCGGGTTTGTATACCCCCTGCTTGCAATACTTCTTACACAGAAGCTTGGGTTTGATGAGCGCACTGCAGGAATTATTACAACTGTCTCTGTGGCTGTTGGAGCAATCGGAGTTCTTATAGGAGGCAAGCTTGCCGATAAAGTGGGCAGGAAAAAGCTTATTGTTGTTTCAAGCCTTCTAGGTGCGGCAGTGTTTTTAGTATGCGCATTTCTGGGGACCTCAAGAATAATAGTCTACTTTATAATGGCAGGCAATCTGATAAGCGTTATGCAATGGCCGACACTTGATGCCATGGTCACGGACTGCACCGATAAGTCAAACAGGCAGACAGCATTTTCGCTTCTTTATATGGGCTTAAATATCGGTGTTGCTATAGGGCCCCTTATGGCCGGTTTTCTTATAGAAAAACACCTTTTCTGGTTTTTTGCAATTGACGGCATCACCACGATAATTTCAATGATACCCGTGGTTTTATTTGTAAAGGATACGACCCCTACAGAAAAGGAGATTGAAGCTGTTCCCGAGACCGATACTGAAAGTGCAGAAAAGGCAAGTCTTTTTAAGGCGCTTTTAAAAAGGCCTGTACTGCTTTTTTTCATGTTCATACTTATGCTTTTTACTTTTGTCTATTCACAGTATTCTTTTGGACTTCCATTATTTGCTACAGATGTATTTGGAAATGGCGGAGCGAAGATGTACGGCATTGTGATGTCTGTAAATGCAGTTCTTGTTGTGCTTTTGACTTTATTGATAATAAGTGTTACGAAGAGGTTAAAGCCTCTATTAAGCATTGCCATCGGAGGATTTTTATATGCAGCAGGTTTTGGAATACTATACTTTTCAACTTTTCTGTACCTTTTTATAATATCAACTGTCATATGGACAGTCGGGGAGATAATCATAACAGTAAATATGGAAGTTTATATTGCAAATAATGCGCCGATAACACACAGGGGAAGGTTTTTTGCATCCATTAATTTTTTAACTGATGTGGGTTATGCGATATCTCCTATGCTTACAGGATTTTTTATTGCAAAACATGGCACAAGAAATATCTGGCCTGTGGTTTCGCTTGTTGCATCACTTGCAGCATTTTGTATGCTAATTCTTTTTTTCTATGAAAGGGCCAGGCTTGAAAAAGCAGCTATGGAAGGGAGCATAAATAGATGAGGAAAAAATATTTAATAGGCCTTATTGTTTTTATTTCAATAATAGTAAGTGTTGTTTCGGGCTTTATCACGTGGACTCAATTTTATTATAAGCCTACTGAACAGGCCTTAAAATATCTTGTTTCAGACGATAAAGTGGAAATCTCCATTGAAAAAGACATAATCTTTTTGCCCAAAAATGAAAGCACAGGCACCGGCTTTATATTTTATCCCGGGGCAAAAGTGGACGAGAGAGCCTACAGCTATATCGGGTACATGCTTGCTCAAAAGGGCCACACTGTCATTATAGCTAAAATGCCTCTTCGCCTTGCAATATTTAAAACTGGAGCAGCTGAGGGCATAATAGAAAAAAATCCCGGCATTGAGCGGTGGTTTACAGGCGGGCACTCGCTGGGAGGCGCAGCTGCGGCAATATATACATCTAAAAATACAGGCATAATAGAGGGTCTAGTGTTTCTGGCATCATATCCTGCAGGTTCCTCGGACCTTTCTAAAACAACGCTTTCTGCATTATCCATCACGGGCAGCAATGACGGGATAATAGATCTTGAAGGCGCAGGTAAAACTGAAAACCTGCTTCCTGAAGATACGGAATTTGTTGAAATTGACGGGGGAAACCACAGCCAGTTTGGAGATTACGGTTTACAGGAAGGAGACAATGCTGCAGCAATAAGCATTGAAAAACAGCATGCTGCAGTCATTGAAAATATAATCTTAATGCTTGATGATAGAAAATAAGAAGCTTTAAAAATATTACATCAAAGCATTTACTCCACTTTTAGCCTGCACAGCCACTTGACCCAGGCTGCGCGCCATGGATTATTATGTATTTATAGCCTGTAAATATGTATACTTAATGATATAAAAAATAACAAAGGCAGGTGTTGATGGATCTTAAAGGCAAAGTGGCTGTCGTAACAGGCGCCAGCATGGGCATAGGAAAAAGCATAAGCATTGCCCTTGCCCAAAAGGGCGCAAGTGTAATGCTTGCTGCAAGAAATATTGAAAAACTTAAGCAGGCAAAAGAAGAGATAGCCTCCAGCGGCGGAAGCTCAATTATCATACCCGCTGATCTTACAGACGAGTCCCAGATAATAGCCCTTTTTAAAAAGGTAAGGGATGAGTTTGGCAGGCTAGATATTTTGATAAATAATGCCGGAGTAACAGTTACAGGAAAGTTTGTGGATTTTAACTTAAAAGATTTTGACAGTATAATCAATGTGAATTTAAAAGCGGTCTATCTTTGCTGCAGGGAAGCTCTAAAGATAATGCTGCCCTTAAAAAGCGGGGCAATAATAAATATTTCAAGCAATATTGTCTATAAAGGATACCCATACCAGGCAGTTTACTGCGCCAGTAAAAGCGGGGTCCTGGGGCTTACAAGGTCCATTGCAAATGAGTATCACAGTGAAGGTATTTTAGTTACAGCAATACACCCGGGAGCAGTTGATACAGGCATGGCTACACAGGCAAGGCCTGACATTGAAAGCTCACTTCTTCTGCTGCCCAAGGATGTAGCTGATACTGTGCTGTATATACTTGGCCTGTCTGAGCGGGCGTGGGTCGATGAAATAGTAATAAGAAGAAGAGCTGCAAAGCCATTTTAACAAAGTTTGCTTAACACAGTTTTCCTGCCTGCAATATTTTCAATTATTTCAATTTAACCAGCACCATTTTTATGTTTTTATAATCTCCGTATAAAAATTAAAAATAATATAAAAGTTGCAGATTCTGCCCAGGCTGGAGCTCTTGGCGCTGCTATCTTTGGTTCTTTTGCTGCAGGTTATTACAAATCTGTTAAAGAAGCACAGAAAAAATGGCAAGCGGTTTTTCAACTGTTTATAATCTGATTTTTGAAAATGTTAAGGCCTATGAGCGGCTTTACAGTATTTATATTGATATGGGCTCAAAACTTGAGGACTTTTTAAAGAATATCTAAATATAATTATAAATTTT
>JAFGMJ010000032.1 GCA_016927635.1 Actinomycetota bacterium | reverse complement strand
GCCCAGCAAAATAACTGTAAACTTCATCCCTTACTTCCTGGTCTGCCCTTGTTTTTAAATACTGCTCCCTTTTAAACTCAAGAAAATATTGCCTGTGGCTCTCGATTGCTTCAAGCAGCTCTTCAAATCCCTTTACCATGGCCGCACTGGTTAAAAATATGCGTTTTTCCCATTTTTTTATTTCCGAAGATCTATCCTGGTTCCTAAGCAAAGATTCCATGTTTACAAGCAGCTCGTTGGGGTCCCGCTTGTCTGTTTTATTTATTACAAAAATATCGCCTATTTCAAGAACACCGGCTTTAATCGTCTGCACATAGTCACCCATTTCCGGCACAAGCACAAGAACAGTGGTGTGGGCAAAATTCATAATAGATACCTCAGTCTGGCCGACTCCGACTGTCTCAAGAAGTATTACATCTTTACCCATTGCGTCCAGCACATTGATTATTCTTGAAGTAGATCTTGAAAGCCCGCCGTACCATCCCCTTGTCGCAAGGCTTTTTATAAAAACCTTGCGGTCCCTGGAATGCTCAATCATTCTAACCCTGTCTCCCAGTATTGCGCCGCTGGATATAGGGCTTGAAGGGTCGACTGCTATCACTCCGACAGACATATCCATTTGCCTGAAATGTTTTATTAGCAAATTTATTATTGTGCTTTTTCCTGAACCCGGCAGGCCAGTTATGCCAAGTATGTAAGCATTTCCAGTGTGCTTATACAGTTCTGCAAGTTCTTCAAAGACTTCATCTGAATTTTCTTCGATTTTCCTGATAAGTTCCGCCGCTGCATTTACATTGCCGCCGATAATTTCAGAATCAAGATTTTTCATCATTCCATTCCTTTTGTCTGCAAAAGAGTCATTGCTGTAAGAGCGACTATGTCCTGCACAAGGCTTCCTCTTGACAGGTCATTAAATGGCCTTGCCGCCCCCTGTACAACTGTACCGCACACTTCAGCCTTTCCAAGCCTCTGTATTATCTTATAACCAATATTAGCTGCATTCAGTTCAGGAAATATTAATACATTTGCCTTTCCCTCAAGTACGCTTGTAGGGGCTTTAATCTTAAAAACATCAGGTACAATAGCTGCATCAAATTGTATTTCACCATCAATTTTTATATCAGGCCTTGAATTTTTTATCCTGTCAACAACATTTCTGATTTTCTGTATATCTTCTCCGTCTGCGCTGCCTCTGGTTGAGTATGAAAGAAGGGCAACTCTTGGCTCTTCTTCAAAGACTGATTTAGCAGTCTCATAACTGGACAGCGCCATGTCAAGCAGCTGGTCTTCTGTGGGCTTTGGTATTATTGCCGGGTCTGATATGCAGAATTTTCCATTTATTCCATATTCACAATCCGGCACATCCACAAAAGCTGCACCGCTTAAAGTCTTTTTACCTGGCAAAAGGCCAAGAACGTTTATCACACCCCTAAGCAGATCCGCAGTGGTACTTATTGACCCCCCGACAGCACAGTCGGCCTGGCCGTTTTTAAGCATTATTGCAGCCCAGTATGAAGTGTTTAAAGAATTTTTTTCCAATTGCTCTTCTGTTATTACTTTATTTCTTGCTTCAAAAGATTTTTTAATAATTTCCCTGTACTGACCAAGCATTTCTGAATTTTGAGGATTTATGATTGTGAACTTGTCAGTATTTTTAATGCCGGCTGCCATAATATTGTTTTTTATTTTTTTGTCATCTCCAAGCAATATAAAGCTGCTGGCATTTACATCCTGGAAAAAATCCAGAGCCTCTGAAAGCCTCGGGTCATTACCGTCACTGAAAACTATTTTTCGTTCAATTTCTTTTGATTTTTGTATCATTTCATTGAAAAAAACACCACCGCTTATTTTTCTGCCCAATTTTCCCCCCTTATCTTTTTTTAAAAATTTAAATAATTTTTATTTAAAGAAATTTAAAAATACTAGTAATCGCGTTCAAATATAAACCTGCCTTTTGCAGGATTAAAAAACTCTTCAAAGTAAATGAGCCTTTCATTATTTTTGTAAACAACAGTCCAGTATGTCTGCAGATAATTTATGACTTTTTTTGCACTTTCACTGAGGCCAAGAAGCCCGGATACTTCTTCGTCAGGAATATCTGCTTCAAGAACCCTTCTTGAATGTATTAGTTTGAGGCCAAGTAATTCTGTAACAATCTTTGTAAAAGAATTAAAGCACAGTACACTGCTTTCAATAAATCCTGTCATATCAAGCGGCATATAAGCTTTTGTCAGGTAAAGAGGCGAGCCGTATGCAAAAACCAGCCTTTTTACAAATAATATTTTTTCTCTATTACTTATTTTGAGGGCTGCAACGGTTTTTTCATCAGGGAATTTAATTTCATTTAAAAGTATCTTATTGACTGTCTTAACACCCTCGCTTTTTAACTCATCTATTATACTTGATACTTTCTGAAGCGAATGTGTCTCTATTTGTCTTTTTATAAATGTGCCCCTGCCTCTTTCTCTTACAATATATCCATTGATCTCCAGTTCTTTAAGGGCCTGCCTGACAGTGATTCTGCTTACACCATAGGTCTGGCAAAGTTCCATTTCACCAGCAAGCCTGTATCCTTCCGGAAAAACATTTCTTTCAATATTTTCAAGAAGTTTTTCATAAAGCTGGTGATAATAAGGAATTTTTAAATTCCTGTTTATTTTCATTTCAGAAATCATTGTCATAACATTATAACAACTTTTACTCAAAAAAATAATATATCAATATGGGATTTTTAAATTTTTAATATAAGTTTTATAAACATCGATTATTGATTTAAATATCAGGCATTGCTGCATTTCCTGAAATATCTTATGTAGTCCATTATTGCCGTATATGTGTTTTTATTTTTAGTGTAGGAAAAAAGATCTGTTTTTGTGCCTTCAACATCAGCAACCGGATTACTAACAGAATTTTTAAAATCCT
>JAFGMJ010000031.1 GCA_016927635.1 Actinomycetota bacterium | reverse complement strand
GAATTATTTATTCAGCGGAAATATTGACACTATTTTACATGATATCAATCAGGCTGCTTTAAGGAAGGTTACATTTACATTTGATAATTTTCAGTACGGTCAGCTCAGGACCGAAATAATGCCCGTTGAAAATAATGAAAAGAGCTTCAAACTTGTAATATATGGTTCATATAATTAAAAGATTTTTAAATTTATTGAATTTGTTTTTATTATAATGAAGTTTATTTTAATGGCAATTATCTATAAATATTCATATTGAAAGAGGTAAAAAGATGAAGAACAGGCTTTTAAAGTCAGTATTGGGAATTATATCTGTTTTTATAATCCTTGTGTTTGTTTTTACTGGCTGCTCTGCAGCGAGATCTGCATCAATTCCAGACGAGAGGGCTGCAACAGTAGCCCAGGAAGAATATGCGCAGGACAATTATAAGGCAGATTACGGCGAAGCTGAGGTCATGCCTGAAGAGGCTCCTGCAACGACTGCTGCAGGCCAGGATGCATCGCAGGAATTGTATACAGAAGCTGGAAGCTCTGATGTAAATACTCCCACTTTAATAGACACAAAACTCATTAAAAATGGCTATATTGATATTGAAGTCCAGAAGGGCGAATTTGACAGAATATTTTTTGAAGTATCTGCCCTTGCGCAAAAATACAACGGATATGTCAGCAACTCACAGACCTATTCTGATTCCGATGGAAATATGACGAGCGGTTCAGTCATACTGCGTATAGATAAACAGCATTTTGACACTGTTGTAAATAAAATAAAAGAAATGGGTAAAGTTAAAAATGTAAATGTGTACGTACAGGACGTTACCCAGGAATATGTCGACAATGAAAGCAGGCTTAAAAATCTTGCTTCCCAGCAAAAAAGGCTTTTAGAGCTTATGGACCAGTCGGTGACTGTAAAAGACAGCATTGAGGTACAGAGAGAACTTTCAAATGTTGAGGGCCAGATAGAAGTGATAAAAGGAAGACAGAATTACCTGGATAATCTTATTGCATATTCCACTGTTGAGGTTTACATTTCAGAACCTGTTCCAATTACTGATGCAGATGAAGGCGGGTTTATCGGTGCGGTTAAAAGAGGTGCAAGGGGTGCGCTGACAGCTCTCAGGGTAATAACAATGGTGCTTATAGCGGCAAGCCCGTTGCTGGTAATTGCAGGAATAATATTAATAATAATCTGGCAGAGCATAAGGGCAAGAAATAGAAAGAGAGCAAAAAGAGCCCAGGAAAAGCAATTGCAGCAGAATAATTAAAATCAGTATATATTATATGCATAGTATAATATATCTTAAAATTGTTATATTTGGAAAATATGTAAATACTTTAAAAAACACATACGGCCCCGGTTTTGGGCCGTATGTGTTTTAAAAAGCGAAAATATATTAAAAAGTGAGAAAAAAAGGGTTTCAGTCTTCCCTGTTAAAAAGAGCTATGCCCAGTATGCTCATTACCACAACCACTCCTGCCGTAACAGCAATATCCAGGTAGACCGGATACATCTGCAGAGCAGTGCTGCCTATTACAACTGTCCTCATCATATCGACACCATAAGAAAGCGGATTTGCCATGGCTATGTATTTCATCCATTCAGGAGCATTCAGAAGCGGAAAAAGAGCCCCAGACAGAAAAAACATCGGCATAAGTATAAAGTTTGTAAGTACCTGGAATGCCTGCATTGAGCGCAATCTTGCTGCAAGCGCTATACCTATTGAAGAAATTGACATCGCAACCAAAAACGTAACAGGTATCAGTTTCAATACCGACATCCAGGATATCTGTATTTTAATAATGGGCGCAAAAATAAGGATGATTAAGCCCTGTATCATTGCGACTGTAGAGCCGCCTAGGTTTTTACCTATCACTATTGAGGTCCTTGAAACCGGCGATATAAGAACCTCTTTTAAAAAACCGAACTCCCTGTCCCAGACAATCGACATTGCACTGAAAAAAGCTGTAAAAAGAACAGTCATTGCAATTATGCCGGGAAACATAAAGCTTAAAAACTCTTTTCCACCACCTCCGCCGAATATCTGGAAGGAACTTGCAAGACCGCTGCCCAACACAAGCAAAAAAATTGCCGGCTGAGCTATAGAGCCAATTATCCTTGGCCTGTCCCTGAAAAATTTTTTTATTTCTCTGTACCAGATTATATATATGCCAAATAATTCCTTTTTCATCTTCTCGCCCTTGCCCTCATATGCATCCTCATAGCATCTTTTTTGTTTGCACTTTCTTCTCTTATCTCTTTGCCGGTAAGGCTCAAAAATACGTCATTTAATGTGGATTTCCTTGCATTTATTGAAAGAATATTTATGTGGCAATGTCTTATAAAATAAGGTATGAACTTGGCGCTATCTTTGACTTCAAACCTGACTTCATTATTCTTTGTTAATTCAGCATCTATGGAGAATTTTTCTTTAAGATAATCTTTAAGTTTTTTATTATCGTCAGAGATTATTGTAATTATGTCCAGGCCTATCATGTTTTTTAACGTATCCGGCGTATCCATGGCGATTATTTTGCCCTCATCCATAATGGCTATCCTATCACAGATTTCAGATTCTTCCATATAATGAGTGGTCAAAAAAATAGTGATGTCATTTGTTTTTTTAAGCTTTACTATATATTCCCAAATCTTATTTCTTGTCTGCGGGTCAAGGCCTATTGTCGGCTCATCAAGAAACAGGACTTTAGGATAATGTATAAGGCCCCTTGCAATCTCAAGGCGTCTTTTCATGCCTCCTGAAAAAGTCCTGACAAGATCATTTTTCCTCTTTAAAAGGTCTACCATCTCAAGCACTGAGTCGATTCTTTCTTTTATCTGCCTGTGCGGCACATTGTAAAGCAGCGCATGAAAATTAAGATTCTCCAGGGCTGTAAGACGATCGTCCAGAGTGGGGTCCTGGAATACAAGACCGATACAATTCCTTATCCTGTTTTTTTCTGTTGCTACATCATATCCGCAAAGAGTTACTGAACCGCTATTTAATTTAAGTAATGTGCATATTATGTTTATTGTAGTCGTTTTGCCGGCACCATTTGGACCTAAAAAACCGAATATTTCATTTTTCTTAACTGTAAATGAAATATCGTTGACTGCAGTTATGTTTTTAAATTTTTTTACAAGATTTTTTACTTCAATTATTAATTTTTCTTCCATTGAAAAATATCCAATATTTTTTAAAAATGCTTTAAAAGAATTTACTCATATCTTAATGCTTCAATAGGGTTCAGCCTTGCTGCCCTCATGGCAGGATATATACCAAAGAATAACCCTACAACTGTAGAAAATGAAAGCGCAAGTATTATCGGGAAAAGAGTGATGCTTGTGGTAAGTATTGTAAATCTGTTAAGAATAATTGAAACTATTACGGCAAAAGCTATACCCATAACGCCACCTGTAATGCTTAAAACAACACTTTCAGTTAAAAACTGTAAAAGTATGTCCTTATTTTTGGCCCCAACTGCTTTTCTGATTCCTATCTCCCTTGTTCTTTCAGTTACAGATACAAGCATGATATTCATTATGCCTATTCCACCTACAAGCAGCGCTATTCCTGCTATGCTTGATATTGTTATTGTAAAGATATTTGTTATTGTTCCAAGCACATCCACAAGCTGGGTCTGATTTCTAACCGTAAAATCATTGCTCTGTCCTGGTCTTAAGTTATGGGCTTTTCTTAATATCCTTTCGACTTCTTCAGAAGCTTCGTCTATATTGTCTTCTGTGGTGCTCTGTGCGATTATCATATTTACATAATCTATACCGTAGAGTTTCTGCTGCGCAGTTGTAATTGGAATGGTAACCGAATTATCCTGGTCGTTTCCAAACTGGTCTGTTCCTTTTGGTTCAATAGTACCTATTATTGTAAAATTTTTCCCGTCTATTTTGATTATTTTTCCAATAGGTTCAATTTTACCGAAAATCTTATTTATCACAGTCTGGCCGACAAGAGCGACATTTGAGGTATTCTTTACATCGCTTGCATTATAGAATCTTCCATCCTGTACTTTAAAATTATAAATGCTTTCGGCCTCCTCATCAGAAGCATATACGCTTGCCCTTGTATTTTTATTAAGATATGAAACTATGGAGGCATTAAGTATAGCGGGGGCAGCGCCATTGAGAAACTCTGCCTCTTTTTCTATTACTTTTACATCATCGATTGTCAAAGCGTCCCTATCTTTATCTTCGCCAAGCATTCTCTCAAAGCCCTGCTGCTCTTCATCCTGGTTGCCGGGAGTTACTATTATCATGTTTGAGCCTATGTCCTGGACGCTGCTGAGTACTGATTCCTGCGCGCCATAACCTATTGACATCATTGCAACTACAGCTCCCACGCCGATTATAATGCCAAGCATGGTAAGAAATGCCCTCAGCTTGTTTGAAGCAAGTGACTGGAATGCTATTTTTACACTTTCTGCAAATCTTATCATTTACCCACCTTTGATTTTATCTTCGAGTTTTGGCATAGTTTTAAGCATTTGCCTGGCGCTTACAGGTTCTTTAATAATTTCCTCTTTAAAGATAAGGCCGTCTCTTAAATATATTATTCTGCTGGTATGTCTGGCAATATCCAGTTCATGCGTAACTATCAGTATCGTCTTTCCCTGGTTGTTTAATTCCTGGAATATAGCCATGATTTCTTCTCCGGTAACAGAATCAAGATTACCTGTAGGCTCATCAGCAAGAATTATTGCAGGGTCATTTACAAGCGCCCTCGCTATTGCAACCCGCTGCCTTTGCCCGCCTGAAAGCTCACTGGGTCTGTGCTTTTCCCAACCCTTTAGACGCACGGCATCGAGTGAATCTGTAATTTTTGCTTTACGGTTTTTACCCGCAGTCTTTTTTGAGTAAATCAGGGGAAGTTCAATATTTTCAATGGCATTTGATCTTGAAAGCAGATTAAATGTCTGGAAAACAAATCCTATTTTTTTATTCCTGATTTCAGCAAGCTGGTTATCATTTAATTCAGACACATCTGTATTCTCAAGAAGATAAATGCCATTATCAGGGATATCCAGGCACCCTATTATATTCATAAGGGTGCTTTTCCCGGAGCCGGAAGGCCCCATTATAGCCACAAACTCGCCTTCCCTAATTTTTAAATCCACACCTCTCAGGGCAACAACCTGAACTTTTCCAAGTTTGTATATTTTTGAAACGCCCGTTATGTCTATTATGCAGTTATTGCTGCAGGAATTTTTTACTTCATTCATGATTATAAGATTTCCTGATAATATTATTTTATCGCATCATCTGGAAGGGTCCTTCTGAAGACTCATCTTCAGCAGCTTCAAGACTTGAAAGAATTACTATATCACCTTCAGAAAGCCCTGATTTTATTTCCACATAATCATAATTATAATTACCTGTCGTAATCTCGGTCTTTTTAACTTCCATTTCCCCAACCAGGAGGTCAACAAAACTCTTACCGTCTTCTTCATATACAGACTGGACAGGAATGTAAAGTACATTTACGGTATCTGCAATTGTTATATTCAGGCTTGCGCTTAATCCATGCTTTAAATAATCCCTGGCGGATTCATCCGGTTCCAACTCTATTTCATAAGATATTATCCCTGCAATATTTTTGGAAAGCGGGGAAATTTTTATTATTTT
>JAFGMJ010000030.1 GCA_016927635.1 Actinomycetota bacterium | reverse complement strand
TAATATTTTATTTTCTATTTCATCTCTTATTTTCCTGAGTACTTCTAATTTTTCTTCTTTTGTTCCTTCAAAAGAAGCAGGGTCTTTTAGGCTCCAATGCATATATTTTGCATTACCAGGAAAGACCGGGCATTGTTCTCTGGCATTATCACATACTGTAATAACATAATCGAATTTCTTATTTAAAAAAAGATTAAGGTGTTTTGATTTATAGCCTGAAATATCTATTCCATTTTCTGCCATTATCTCAACAGCAAGGGGATTTAAACCTTTGGGATTTATTCCTGCACTGTAAACTTTCCAATCCTTTTTATAATATTTAAATAAGCCCTCTGCCATCTGGCTTCTGGCGGAATTGCCGGTACATATTATAAGTATTTTTAACAAGCCTTCTTTTTGCATATCATGTCTCTATTTATCTTTTTTGCATTTTGCTCATCGGTCTTTATTTGTTTATCATTTCTTAAATTCTTATATAGTATTTCTATAAACTGTCTGCTGAATGAATCAAGGCTGCTTGCAATATTGTAATTTACCCAAAGTCCATCTTTATATGATTCTATAAGTCCTGCATTTTCAAGCAGTTTTAGATGGCTTGATATTGTAGGCTGGGCAAGACCTATAATTTCTGTTATCTCGCATACGCAAAGATCTTTTTTATATTTTAAAAGACCCAGTATCCTGATCCTGCCCTCATCAGCAACCGCTTTTATTATCTTTGTTGTTTGTTTTAAATCTTGTCCACTCATATTTATATACCCCTTATAGCAGATACTTTTATACTTAATACTGATTCCTCAAGAATAGTAGATATATCATTAGAAATGTCCATATTATTTTTAATAATATCTTTCGCATCATCACTGGTAATATAATTTATTGGAAAAATCACCTCTTCAAGTACCTTTATATCCATAAAACCAGCTTTTTTTATTAATTCAAGATAATCATCTTTAATTATAGCCCCTGATATGCAGCTAACATATGCGGTCCTATCATTTTTAATAAAATCAGGAAGGTCTTTTTTTAATACGATATCAGATACCATTATTCTGCCACCAGGTTTTAAAACTCTGAATGCTTCCTTAAAAACCTTATCTTTATCAGGGGAAAGATTTACAACACAATTGGATATAATAAGATCTATAGAGTTGTCTTTTACCGGAAGATTCTCAATTTCACCCTGCCTGAATTCAACATTTTTATAACCACCTTTTTGGGCATTTTCCCTTGCCTTATTAATCATCTGGAAAGTCATATCAACACCAATGACTTTGCCTTCAGGTCCCACTCTATCAGATGCCAGGAAGCAGTCAAAACCTGCCCCTGAACCCAGATCAAGGACGATCTCACCTTCTTTAATTGAAGTTAAAGCTATAGGATTTCCACATCCAAGACCTAAATTAGATCCTTCAGGAACTTTTTCCATATCTTTACCCGAATATCCTATAGCCGAACTTATTTCTTTTTCTGCACCCGGCTGTCCACAGTAGCTGACTGAACCCGGGCCACAACAGCAGGAACTGCTATTTGCAACCTTTGCGTAATTTTCTCTTACCACTTTTTTAATATCTTGTTTCCTCAAGAGTAACTCCCCTTTATATCTTAAATGAATTTATTATTATATCTTTGCAAACCAGTGCCTTGTGGAAGTGGCTATCTTTACGAGGGTAAGCATTACAGGCACTTCAACAAGGACACACACAACTGTTGTAAGAGTGGCACCTGGCTGCAATCCAAATAATGATATTGCTACAGCAACTACAAGCTCAAAGAAATTACTTGCCCCTATCATTGCAACAGGAATTGAGACATTGGCATATTCAAGCTTGCTTAAAAAATCCGGGATAACTGCTGCATATCTTACAAGGGCAACTCCTGCAAAAATGTATAGTATTACCCAGACTGAAAGATATTTCTCAAAAAAACCGATTCCTCTTCTGTCCTGGCAAGCCTCATTTTCAGTCATTGCTTTATATCCCCTTTTGTTAGTGGTAAATATTTTATATAATACAGTTGATATATTTAAATATATCGATATAATAACACATATAATTATTTGAAAAAAGTAATATTTTTAAAATAGAAATATATCAAAGATATTAGAGACAGGGAATTATATTTATGTCTTTAAACTGGTATCCGGAAATAGATTATGGTGATTGTACGGAGTGCGGGTTTTACTTTGAAAAGTGCGCACATGGTGTTTTCAGACAGTAAAGAAATAATTGTTATGTGTCCTGAAAACTGTATCTAAAATTGCAGGGGTTGCCAGGAGTTTTGTTTATCAGGTGCAGTTGATTATACCGGTGATGATGGAAAAAATAATAATATGTGCAGTCTCGACTGCGGAGGCCAATGTTAAAAATTTTAAAAATGGAGAAATAAATTATGGCAAAAACAAAAGTTGAAGCAGGCATATGCGGATTTGTAACAGAGATTGAAGCAATCTCAGAAGATATGAAGCATGTGTCTTTTAGGGTAAATACTGATTGTGAAAAAATAAAGAACCTGTCAGAAAAACTGGGCTCCTTTGATGCATATAATGAAATAAAAGATGGCTTTGATGGCCAGCTTTTTAAAGTTATAAAAGCTGAACTTACGGGTTGTTGTTCTGGATGTGCTGCTTCTGTTAGATTATTTAAGTCGATACAGGTAGCTGCAGTGGTTGCGCTGCCAAAAAACATATATATAACAATAACAA
Source organism: Actinomycetota bacterium (assembly GCA_016927635.1). Classification (GTDB taxonomy): domain Bacteria; phylum Actinomycetota; class Humimicrobiia; order Humimicrobiales; family Humimicrobiaceae; genus VGAZ01. The sequence goes on along the minus strand of JAFGMJ010000030.1, from coordinate 1,777 downwards.
AATAAATTATTTACAAAAGAGGTCAACTTTATGCAAGTTTTTAATTTAGATTCCATAGAGGCATTTCCTTATGAAGAAAGAGACCAGAATGTATTTTTTAAAGCAAATGAATTTAAAACAAGGATTATAAACCTGTCTAAAGGTGAAAAGATACCTGAGTGCGAAATGACGTCATATGTAATTTTTATTGTAATTAAGGGTGAAGTAGAGGCAAAAATAAATGAAAGCAAATTCATATTGGTCAAAAACCAGTGCCTTATAACAGAGCCTGCAAAAGTATCTATGAAAACAGTTGCTGGAGCAAGGATTGTCGGTATACAGGTAAATAAAAATTAAATATATTTGAAAAGGTAGGTAAATTGATATGCAAATATTTCTTGAAGCTTTAAAAAGCGGTTGGGGCGGTTTGCTAGAATATCTATCGGCCCATGTTTTAACCTGTCTCGTTCCTGCATTTTTTATTGCAGGCGCAATTGCAGTATTTGTTTCAAAAGGGGCAATTCTTAAGTATTTCGGGCCAAAAGCAAATAAATTTCTCTCCTATGGCGTAGCGTCAGTATCAGGTGCGATACTTGCAGTATGCTCATGCACGATACTTCCCCTTTTTGCGGGGATAAGGAAAAGGGGTGCAGGCCTTGGCCCAGCTATTGCATTTCTGTATTCAGGTCCTGCAATAAATATTCTTGCAATTGTATATTCTGCAAGGCTGCTCGGTTATGACCTTGGAATTGCAAGGGCAATCGGAGCAATAATTTTTTCTATAGTTATCGGCCTTATAATGGCTCTTATCTGGAGAAATGAGGAGAGGTTAGAGCTTGAAGGAAATGACAATATGTTTAAGGCCTTTGAACAGGAAAGCTATAAAAAACCTGTCTATATGACTTTAATATTTTTTGCATCCCTCGTCGCAATACTTATATTTGGCGCAGCAAAGATGTGGATATACGCCGGAGTTGCGCTTGTAGTGTTGATTGTAATAATTGTTATAGGCTTTAAGAAGCCGGAGCTTAAAGACTGGATGAAAGAAACCGGAAAACTTGCCCTTCAGATATTTCCAATACTTCTTGCCGGTGTATTTATTGCAGGCATTATCAAGTATTTCCTTCCCCAGAGCATAGTCGAGGCCTGGGTAGGAGGAAACAGCCTACGTTCCAATTTTACCGCATCTTTATTTGGGGCTCTTATGTATTTTTCAACTTTAACTGAGGTTCCAATTATAAAAGCCTTTATGGATCTTGGAATGGGCAAGGGCCCTGCACTTACGCTTCTTCTTGCAGGTCCTGCCCTGTCCCTACCTAATATGATTGTAATAGGAAGGATTATGGGTGCCAAAAAAACACTTGCCTATGTATCACTTGTAATCGTAATGGCAACTTTTACAGGAATGATGTTCGGACGCTTTTTCGGATAAATTTTCCAGATAAGTAAAATGATAAAAATATTAAAAGAAAGGATACTGTTATGAAAATTCAGATACTTGGAATAGGGTGCCCCAAGTGCAAACAGACAGAAGCAAATGCAAGAGAGGCTATAAAAAACCTTGGGATTGATGCTGAAATTGAAAAGATAACCGATATAAATAAGATTACAGATTTTGGCATTATAGCAACTCCCGGGCTTGGAGTTAACGGAGATATTAAGTTTTCAGGTAAAATTCCCACTATTGCCGAAATTGAACAAGCATTAAAACAGTAACTGAAATTTTTTACAGACTGTGTGCTTGCCTAAAAAGTATTTAAAAACCTGGAGTAGCCGAAACCTTGGAAGATACATCAGG
>JAFGMJ010000029.1 GCA_016927635.1 Actinomycetota bacterium | reverse complement strand
TTACAATTAAAAATCCAAGGTGTAAAATGAATATGATAAATATCTTGAAAAAGCCATTTTTCCTTTTAATCGCTATTCTCTCTGCAGCGATTATGATTTTTATTTCTTTTACAGGTTGTAATGCTTTAAACGATTCCGGAATTGGCGATAAAACCGTCAATGATAAAAGCGGGCAAAATAGCCAGGGTAAATCTTCCAGCAGCATAAATGAAGATTTTCCGTCTGAATTGCCTGTTTATCCCGGCGCTGAGCTTCTTGAATCTGTAAAGGAAGAATCCGGGCAAACAATAACTTACAAAATCAGAATGCAAAGCAAAGGTGAGATAGAAAAACTATCTGAATGGTATAAAAAAGCTCTTGAGGAGAAATGGAGCGTGGGTTCTATTTCTGAAGGCGATATGGGCGACTGGTCGGAGTTCTTTGCCGAAGCGCAGAATGAAAATAATATGCTCACTGTCTATCTTTACCAGGATAAAAACAGTGATATTGTGTCAATAGACCTGGATGTCAGCAGCGTATCAGCATCCGGGCAGGAAATTGCTGAGTCCAGCACTTATACAGAAATCAAAGAAACTGCCCGTGAGCAATCACAGGACATGGCAGAAGAACAGAGCTACAGCGGAGAACTTGAAAATGCAAAAATAGCATTTGTATGCGCATCCGTGGGTTCTGCATGGAACATAGGCGAGCATTTTTTACAGCTTGATATAAGCGTTTATGATGAGTACCAGTTTGATAAGGGCTGCAGGATACAGGAAATACTTGACAGCGACAGGCCGGATATAATGATAATAAAAGAATGTGCTGCATATTTTCCGCCGCAGTCACAGGGCTCTTCAATGCAAGCTTACCAGGACCTTATAAGAGACTGGGTAAATTTCTGCAGGGGACAGGCTGTAATCCCTGTACTGACAACGGTGGTGCCAATAGACCCAAATAATCCTTCAAATGCACAACAGCAGCTTGACTCTATACTTCAGTATAATGACTGGATAAGGCAGTACTGCCAGAGTGAAAAAATATCGGTTTTGGACCTTGAACAAGCTGTAAGGGTAAGCGATTCAGACAGGTCGCTTGATCCGGCTTATGACTCAGGTGACGGCCTGCATTTAAATGAAAGCGCATATTCAGAAAAACTTGACAATATTCTAATCCCTGCACTTGAAAAAGCTCTTGAGTTTGGAAATTAGCTTTTTCATTGCCGTTAGAATTACGGGTGAAATTTTACCAGGGAAAATTGCCTCTTTTAGTTCGTGCTGTATTATTTAATATACAATTGTATAATTTGATGCCCTGATTTCAGATTTTTATTTAAACCAGAGGCCTACAACCTTCATCTGGCCGTCAATCTTTTTGAATACGATTTCAACATTGACCTCCTCAGCATTTTCAAAATCCGCTTTGTATGTAGCAGTCGTCATATCATTGTTTACGCTGACTCCGACAATGTTTTTAGAGCCTTCCTTATATTTTCCAAATGCGCCGCTTACCTGTGAAAGAAAATCCGGAAAACTTTCCTCACTAAGCTCACTTTTCATGACATTGTCAAAATCCTTTGAAAAGCCCGGATAGTCTGAGTTATTCATCGATACAAGTATGTTTTCCGCAATGGGATCTGAGAATTCTGCTACTTTACCGCAGCCGGTAAAGACTGAAGCCAAAACAAATACTGCAGCAAATACACAAACCAGATAAATTGTAATCCTGTTTTTAGCCATAATTGTCCTCCCAAAAAATATTTTTTTATCCTTATATTTTAAACAGTCATTTTTTAAAATTGTATCTACTCGGCAGTTTCTGTGCTGGCTTCTTCTTCCTGTGCCTGTGACTCATTGCCGCTCTGCTGTAAAGTATCTGTTGTAATTTCTTCGAGATTTTCCTGAAGTTTGGCAATATCAAGAATCGGAACTATACCTTCGCCGGGTATTATCCCCCACTCAATATTAGGTGAGAGTTTCTGTATGAACTCAAGCTGTATAATCTCCGGATTGGCTTTCAATGCCTCTCCTTTTATTTCTATCTGTTTGGCTTCTGCCTCCGCCTGGATTATTGTTTGTTCCTTTTTTATTTTCTCCTGCTCAAGTATATTCTGCTCCACCACTATTCTTTCCTCAGCTATCTGCTTATCTTCAAGAACATTGAAATATTCCTGTGTAAAATCAATTTTCCTTAAAAGAAATTCATCAAGAAGTATACCGTTTCTTTCAAAAATAGGTCGTAGCGTATCTCCAAGTTCCTGCTGAACTACAAATACCTGCTCTGAATAAAGCTGGGCAGCTGTGTATTTTTTAGGAATGTTTCTTGCATAGGACCTTGCTTCAGCTTTTACAACTTTTTCAACAAGATCATTCATGGTTCCTATATTATTTAATATCCACTCTGCCTGTTTGCCGTCAATTGAAAATCTTATTGTAAATTTAAGCTGTATCTGCTGGCCGTCAAGCGATGTAGTGTCAACTGCAAAATCAGGATAGTTTGCCCTGCTCATCTCAGACTCGTCACTGGTCTCATAAGTAACCTGCCTTGTGGAATAATTGACCGTATTCTGGACAAAAGGCACTTTCATGTGTATACCGGGATAAAAAGTAACGCCGGTCGTCCTGCCGAATTGGGTAAGCACTTTGACGTTTCCAGCCTGGACTATAACAAAGCTGTTTAAAATAACAATAAGCAAAAATACAAAAACTGCAACCCCTATGATTATTCTCCATATGATTTTTTTCATTTTGCCGCCTTTATGCTCTTTTATATTTATAATCGTCATATTACCTCTATAAAACTAAGTTTATAAAACTGTTATTATATTATTAAAATAATGCATATAAAACAATTAAAGAAATTTAAGCTTTAATAAAACATTTTCCTTGGCCTTATATACAAAAAGTATACAAGCAGTATTATGCCAGCAAATAAAACCACTCCTGCCGCAATTACCGCAATAATCATGTATGGTGGGCTTGATCTGGCTATTTCGATATCAAATTCCAGTATTTTTGTTGTATTTTCACCGATTTTTATCGGTAGATGCAGTATATAATTGCCTGCTTTTGTGCCGGGGCTTATCTCAATCTCAATTGAAACACTGTTTTCAATCCCGGCTTTTATGATTTCACTGCTTTTTAAAACCGAAGCCTTCAAAGGCATTGCAGCGCTTTGTTTGGTCTCCGTTGTTGAAACATTTGCCCCATCAGGGCTGCTTTCAACCACATTGCTTTTTTGAGCAGCTGAAATTGTACCGGAACTTAAGTATGCGCTGTCGAGGGAAATATTTGAATCATCCGATGCAGCAGACAAAATGACAAAATCTATTATACTTTCAGCCTGCCCTTCATCCAGCAAAATGCTTTCCGGCACGTTTTTGATCTGATAATACTTATAAAATGCTTCTGCAGCGTTTATATAAATTGCGGAGGTTGTTTGGGCCTCTGACTGAGGTGCTGGCGATGTTTGAGGAAAAAAACTGCCCTCTATTTCAATTTCATATTTGCCTGTCTGCTCCAGGTCCTTTATTAATGCAGAATAAATACCGTCACCGCCTTCAATGTCAGAATTCTGCAAATTGCCATCGTCAAAAAGTGAGCCATAGCTTAAAGTGCCATCAGGTTTTGTAAGGGTGTAGCTGAGAGAAGCGCTGCTGTAAACTAGGGGATTTTCAGGCTGGTAAATGTTTTTTATGTCCACCGTTACTGAAGCGGGCTCGCCCGTAAAATAACTGTTTTTGATTTCAGCGCCTGCATTTTGCACAGAGCGTATTTCAAATAAAGAATAAAACCCTGTGCAGGCCGGCCGGCTTAGGATTTCTCCTCCGGATATGAAATAATCTATCCTGTAGCTGCCTGGCAAGGAAGGTCCCGCAAATACAGCGCTATACAGGCCGTCTCCAGACACATCATCGGCTCCCTGCCCATTATCAAGAAGCAGTATATCTTTTGTGACAATGCCCTGCTGGGAAGTGGCACCGGCAGAAAATATGAGGCCTGCAAAATCATCAGAATTGCCATCTTCAATATCTTTTTTAACCTGTACAACTATTTTTATCTCTTCATCAGGCATGTAGTATTCTTCAAGTGGCTGCACCGAAATTATCTTTACAGGAAACTTTGCTACTTCAAAATTTAAAGCCCTGGCCGAAATAGAGTCTGTCGGCATATGTTTTACCTCATAATTTATCTCATAATATCCCTGTTGCGAAGTACGGTCAAAAATTGCAGTAAAATTACCGTCATTTGCAATAAGGTCCCCACCAGTTCCTCCGTCATTTAAATCTGTTAATGTATATTCATCACAGGAAGGGCTCTTGACGGTTGCAGATACGGCAAAATCAGCCAAAACATCTTCAGGATTTTCTTTTCCTTCGGTTTTTTCCAAAAGAACGCCCGAAATGTTAACTTCAACCGGGATAATCGCATCAGCAGCATAAAGTTCAAACTGGGGCTCTGAAGGTACAGGCTGGCTTATGTCATATACAAATATTGCATCCCCGTTTATCTGGTAGCTCCATTTCCCTTCGGAAGGGGAAATCATTTTCCCTATCTTAAAAATATCTTCATCAGTGTATTCCTCAAATACCGCTGCAATGCCCTTTGGATCAAATAACTTTACTGAAGGAACTGAGGCGTAATTATTTTTAAGACCTATAGCTACAAGCTCTTTAATGTATCCGTTTATTTCAATATCTCCTGACATCGGTGAGGAATCTGGCTGGTCCATTATTTTTATAAACCTGCTGCTTATATTGCCCAAAATCTCAATAAAAGATACGCGCAAATCTTTTGCTTTTTGGGGATTGTAACAAATACCGCCAGTTATATCAGCTATGCTTTCAAGCAGTGAAATATCCGCCTCTTTTGTAAAAGCTATAGGGTGTATTACTATTTCAGAATAATTATATTCTTCGCAAAGTTTTAAAAGTTCTTTTTTGTAAAACTCAAGAAAATCCGATTCGCGTTTTGGTACATCGCTTTCGTTCTCCGTCTCATCTTCGGTTGCAGTGCTGCTGCCATAACCTTTTATAAAGTTTTTGTCATTACTTTCAGAAGTTTTATCTGTATCCGGCATATATGAATTATCAATGGCATCACCAATTATTCCAGCGCCATCTTCCTTTGGGGGCTTACCCGGCCTCTCCCTTGAGGGTTTTTGTGGCTCCTGTACCTGGGGCGGTATGTCATCAATGGTAAGGGCACCATCTGTTAAAAATATCAGCACAGTTTTGTTTTTTTCTGTCCTGAAATCAAGTTCTTTCTTGATATACTCAAGCGCACCTTTCATATCAGTGTAGGACTGGCTGCTTTCTATGCTGTCTATTGCCTGGCTTATTTTTCCCTCATTGCCGCTTATCTCTGTCATAGGCAGATATATGTTTGTTTTTTGGCCAAACCCGCTTATAAGCACCCTGTTGCCTTTATTTAAGGTCTCAGCAAGATAAATGAAAAGCTTTGCAGCATCTCTTCTCAGATACTGCGGATCGTTTTGCTTCATGCTTCCCGATTCGTCAATGACAAGCACATAATCATGTTTTTCAGGTAAAAAAGCGGGGCTTTCCTGGCCAAAAAGGCTTCCTGGTGTTAATATGCTGCTGAAAAAACTTCTTTTAAATGGCAAAAGTAAAGACAGGGCCGAGAGGGTAAAAAAGATAATGAAAGCAGAAACTGCTATTAATAATGGAATTCTTCTTGAAATAATTTTCATTTAAACCAGACACCTTTATAAATTTTGGCAAATTAAGAAATTACCATATAATACGAACAGATGTGTTGCTGCAACAGGGTTTTTATAAAAATAATAAGTGCTTTTTAAGATATGCCTGCAATAAAGATATCAGAAATAGCGCACAGGAATGTCAGCAGGGCTTTGAAGCAGTTTTTTAAATTCTTCATTAAGCCTCAAAAGACTGACAGAGCATCCTTCCATATCAAGTGAGGTGCAGAAATTATTCACATAAGTCTTAAATATTTTTATCTTTTTATTTTCCAGTATCTCATGCACTATTTTTGCAGAAATGTATAATTCGCCTATGGGGGTCCCTCCCAGGCCGTTTACCATAACCGCTACTTCATCACCGCTGGCATAAGGCAGGTCCTCAACAACTGCATCCGTGATTGTTTTTATGACCTGGTCTGCAGGCATGAATTTGACTCTTTGCCTTCCAGGCTCGCCGTGCAGGCCTACACCAAGCTCTATCTCATCAGGGCCAAGGTCAAAGGTTGGGCTTCCCTTGGCAGGCGTTGTGCATGACTTGAGAGCAAAACCCATTGAACGCACATTATCATTAACTTCCATTGCAAGGGTCTTTAGGCTTTTAAGGTTAACGCCCTCCTCTTCAGATTTTGCGCCCACAATCTTATAGACAAACATTGCTCCCGCAACACCTCTTCTTCCGGCGGTAAAAGTGCTGTCTTTTACTGCTACGTCATCATTTATTATGACTGTATCAACATCGGGCCCGCCTTCAAATTCAAGCATCTCGCTTGCCATTTCAAAATTAGCCCTGTCTCCGGTATAATTTTTAACAAGGAATAATACCCCCCTGCCCCTGTCAACAAGTTTTGCTGCATCAACTATTGCATCAAGCGTGGGTGCAGCAAACACCTGGCCGGCACATGCTGCATCAAGCATACCTCTGCCGACATAGAATGCCTGGTCAGGTTCATGGCCGCTGCCGGAACCGGATATTACTGCAACCTTATTAAGGTAGGGGTCTTTTCTGTAAATTATTCTTTTTTCAAAAACTGCTGAAAGCTTGTCCGGATTTGAAAGAACCAGGCCTTTAAGCATTTCATCAACCACGTCATCCGGTCTGTTAATTATTTTTTTCATGAGTAACTCCTTAAAACCTCAAGAGCAGCTTCGAATATAAGGACCACTATTAGCGAGCCGGGGTCCCTGTTTCCCCTGCTTCGCTCGCCCACATAAGACGCCCTGCCCTTGCGCGCTATCATATCGATTGTCCTGTCTGAACCTTCTCTTGCCGCCATATATGCAGCCTCCATAACCTGCAGCAATGCATCACTGGAATATTCGGAAACCTCTGCGGGCTGCAAGACATCAAGCATTTTTTTCATGGCAATTACTGCGGGCTCAAGAGCATCAACAAGCGTCTTGTCTCCGACTCTTGTATTGCCTCCCCTTCTCTTTATGACCTCAAGCGCAGAATCTGCAGCCTTTATCCAGTCTGCAATTTCCGGATTGCTTTTATCGCCAATGCTTTTTCCAGTTTCGATAAAACCCGTGCCAAGCATTGCGCCGCTTGTGCCTCCTATGGTGTATGCAAGAGTAAAACCCACTTTCTTTAAAATATCACCGACCTCAAGCTGGGCAAATTCGCCGACCACGCCATTTACCGCCTCAAAGCCTCTCCTTACTCCGGAGCCGCAGTCAGCATCCCCCATCGAATCAAGTTCTGTCAGCTCGTTTTCAGCAGCAATAAGCTTCTTGCTTGCTGCTTCTATCACTTTTATCAATGTATCCTTTTGATTTGCCATAAGCACCTTTTCAGATATAAATGTTTAAATCGATATAAAATTTATCAAGTATTTAAAAATAACATAT
>JAFGMJ010000280.1 GCA_016927635.1 Actinomycetota bacterium | reverse complement strand
TCTTTCCCTTAAGTTATTAGTCTCATCAGTTATTTTATCTATTTATTTTTTAGTATACAATGTGTCCAAGGGAGTGGGTTCACTCCAATTTATATTTTTTTATAGATAATAATGCAAATGTTTAACTTTGATGTAAATATACTTTTCTGGTCAGCAATTGTATTTGTTGCCATTATGGCGCAGGTGCTTTTTGGCACGGTAAGGGTTATTTTTATGGTAAAGGGGCAGAAAACCGTTGCCATATTAATCGGGTTTCTTGAAGCAACCATAGGACTTACAAACATCATACTGGTTATATCCAATGCGATCAAGTCAGGCATTAACATTTTTATAATACTTTTTTATTCAACCGGGTTTTATGCCGGGCTGCTTCTTGGAATGATTATCTCGCAGAAAATATCCAGGGATATACTGAGCATAAATATAATAACAAAAAATCACGATACAGAAATGGAAGACCTGTTGCGCAGCCATGGTTTTGGAGTGACCTGTTATGAGGGAAGCGGTATGGAAGGAATTATAAGGGTTTTATATGTAGTATGCAAAAAAAATAGTCTTGTAAAATTAAAAACACTGGTTAAAAGCTTAGACAGCAGTGCAATGCTTACAAGCCATACGATAGAAGGGCTAAGCGGAGGCTTTCTTTTTGATATTAAAAGCAGGATATAATACAAAAAAAATCAGATATTTTTAAATTCATTTTATTCGTTATATCAAAATATAGATTAATTATATTTTATTTTTCCAAATCTCCTTTCAGCAATTGCCACTATTAAGCTGCGCACTTAACCGGTACTAATTTTTTTATTGTTTGACAAAATTAAGCCTGTAATGTAAAAAGAGTTTTTAAATTAGAAATCACAGCGTATTATATAAAGGTGATAAGGCAATGATAAAGCTGATAGCAATTGATCTTGACGGGACTTTATTTGATTCAAGGTCAAAAATATCCCAAAAAAACATAAATGCAATTAAGGATTGCCTGTCCATGGGCGTAAGGGTCGTAATCACTACTGCAAAAACAGTTTACTGGGTAAAAAAGCTGATTAAGAGCCTGGGCTTAAAAGATCCGCAGATTGCATCAGCTGGTGCTGCCATAATAGATTTAAGCCTTATGCCTGTTTATATAAAAAAAATTCCGCGCACCTGTTTTTTCAAAATGGTAATGCTTTCAAGAGAAAACAGCGTGGGTCTTGGGGTAAGTTGTCTTGACGGTTATGTCTATTATGAAAATGAAAACCCATCTCTTAAACATATATGGGATTCTAAAGAGCGTCCAAAATATGCTCCGGACCTTTTAGACAGAAAGATTTCAGAACAGGTCCTTCTTGTTACGGCAACTGTTGACCCGGATGATGCTTTCAATGAAATATTGGTAAAAGAACTGGATGCAAAAGTAAATATAAGAAGGGCAGGGCAGTATTTTCTTACAGCCTATAATAAAAATACAGGTAAAACCAAGGCACTTAAAAAAATATTGAAAATTTGCGGTATAAGAAAGAATGAAGTCATGGCTATAGGCGACAGTGAATCTGACCTGGGAATGATAAATCTTGCCAGTATCGGAGTTGCAATGGGCAATGCCCCTGAAAATGTCAAGTCAGCTGCAGATTTTGTTTCAAAAGATAATGACAGCGATGGTGTTTATGAAGCTATTGAAAAATTTGTGCTTAAAAAAACTTAAATTTTATTGAAATTAATCTTTAATATTCTGCCTTCAGATAAATTTGGTAAGTTTTTCCCATTCCAGATCTGTAGCATTATTTTCAATTTCTATTCATTTATTTTTTTAACATAAGTTTCTAATAAGATTTCAGTTTTCTTTTGAAAAGTATAGAAAAGATGAAAAGCAGCATAACTGTAAAAGCTGCAAGTATTAGCTCCAATTGCATAAGCCTGCCAATGCCGATCTTATCAGCAGCTTTTCCAAGAAAAATCATGGTAATTCCTGCAAGCCCGGGGGCAAATCCAAGAATAAGCGATGATGCAAAACTCATGCTGCCTGGCAGAAGATCCTGGCTTAGCCTGATACATACTGGCTGCACTGATATTAAAAAAATACCGCCAAAAATAAACAACATAATTGATACAGGCAAAGAAGAATTAAAAGTAAAATAAAAAAGAGGTATGGCAAAAATAAAGCCTGCCTGTATTATATATAAACCCCTTTTAAACCGGTCAAACAGCCAGCCTGAAACCATTCCTGAGGCACCACCGAGCATATTAAATAAAAACATGATAATTCCTGCATTTATCAGGGAAAGGCCTTTGCGCGTATAATAAAGCGGCATGTAGGTAAAAATGGTAATCCATAATATATAAAGGGTATAAATTGAAAAAAGTATAAGTATAAGAAGATATATTTTTTCCCGTTTTGCATTTTTTAATTTGAAAGTAAAGCTGCGAATGCTTGTCTGGCCTGCCTTACTGATTGAAGACGGCACATACTTTAGCAGTATGATTACCATTATTATTCCAGGTATCATAGCTGCAGGCGTAAATTTTACATTAATGTTTTCTACTATCAATATTATAAGAAGCACTCCCAGCGCACTGCCGAAATTGCCCCCAAAATTGATTATTGAGCTGCTTACAGCCTTTCTATTGCCTCCAAAATGCCCGGCAACTGCTGCGCTTGCGGGATGGTATGCTGCAATTCCAAGATTTCCTATAAAAAGGCATATTATAAGCAGGTAGTAGTTTGGTATTATCCCAAGAAGACTCAAAAAAACTGAAGTGACAAACGGGCCAATAATAAGGAAGTATTTAATACCATGCCTGTCTGAAAAAAACCCGAAAAAAACCGAGAAAAAGCTGTTGGCCATAACACTTGTGGCAGTAAGCAGGGCGACCTGGAAAAGTGAAAGATCGAATTTTAAGGTAAGCAGGGGGATAAGGCCAATAATAAATGCCTGGTAAATATCAGTAATAAAATGGCTCACTGCAGATAAGATCACCTGTAGCCTGCCGGAGTATTTATTTGAACCGGAATCTGTCACATCATTTTTCAAAACTTTAAAATCCTCTTTTTAAAAAATCATTAAGATAACCTTAACATTATAGTCATATATTAATGATATAAAAATGTTTTTTATGATTGTTTCCTGTTTTTTTTAATTATTGATTAAATTAAGGCATGTGATCAATTGTTTAAAGAGGTGGCAGGTTTAAACTTTAAAATTCAAAAAGCTTTAACGTATTTTTTATGCTGGCATTTATGAAAGCAAATAAATTACTTTTATACCCTGTACAGACAACAGCATCTATTGTAATGGTTATAACAGATTAATAAGTATATTTTTGAAAGGGGAAACTTATGGCAAATGTTGTAATAACAGGCAGCACCCTCTGTATAGGGCTTGCAATGGCCAAGGAATTTTTAAAATACAGGTGCAATGTCACGATATCAGGCAGACCAGATAGCATTGCTTACCAGGAGCAAGGCGCTGTAAAGGTTCCTTAAAGGATCTGTAAAAAAGCGTAAACTCATATAAATATGGCAAACTGATGACATATTGGATGATTTATTATAAACGTTAAAAAATTATCCATATATTTATAGCCCTAAGC
>JAFGMJ010000279.1 GCA_016927635.1 Actinomycetota bacterium | reverse complement strand
CCCCGCCGGTATATTCAATGCTTTTTTCTGCACAATAATTTGCAAATTCAAGAGTTTTTTCCATATCCATTTTTTTTAAAAACCCAAAAATAAATGCGGCATCGAAATTATCTCCTGCACCGGTACTGTCAATGAAGTTTATATTTTCCTGATTGCTGCAGAATCCGCGGTAATACCTGCCGTCTATATTTGCATGATAACCCTCTATGCCTGTTTTTATAATTATTTTTTTTAAGTGCTTTTTTAAAATTTTTATTGCTTCTTCAGTGTTGTTTGTGTGCGTAATGTTTAATGCCTCTTTTTTATTTAGAAACAGGATATCCAGGTAAGGGAAAATATCATATATTTCATCGTTCCATTTATTTCCAGGGTCGTCATTTGTATCCATTGAAAAAGTTATCCTGGCATATCTTGACCTGATTTTTTTTATTATTTCGGCATATTCGGGCTTAAGTAAATCAAGCATATAATAAGAAGGAAAATGTACATGTTTTATACAATCAAGGGCATCAAAAGGTATATTGCCTATTTTAAGTTTCTTGGTAAGGCTGATAGATGATACCTGGCTCTTACCATTATGATACGACAGACTGACTGTTATACCGGTGTTTTCATTTTCATCTATTATTATCAATTTTGTATCAGCATTATTTTTATCCAGTTCATCTAAAAGGAATTGCCCGAGCGTGTCATTGCCTATTTTTGAGATTATTGCTGTTCTTATGCCAAGCATTGAAAGAACTCCTGCAAATATCCCCCCTGAGCCCCCAATTACCATTTCATAGCTTTTCGCAAGTATCTCACTGTCTATTTCCGGAAATCTCTCAAGCCCGTTTAAGATAAAATCTATATTTAAATCTCCAATAACAAGACACTCTGTTTTTATTTCCTGTGATATATTTTTCTGCATACTTGTAATTTATTTAAAACTTAAAGTAATAAAAGTTCATTCAGGTCAATAAGATTGAATTCCCGGAAATATTTGTCAATAGCTTTTTCTATTTTAAGCAGAACCCAGTTCTCAGGGTCGTAACCGTTTTGCTTAAGATTATTATATAGATGAAGCTGGGCAGCCTTAACTTCGGGTTTTGCCCATACATATCTTGCACTTGTCTTTAAAATGATTTCTTTTCTTTCATTATTAATAGATAAAAGATCTTTTTCTCCAGGTTTGAGCCATTTTTTCCACCTGTTTGAATCAATGACTGTTTTTACAAGTATATTTTTGTATCCGGATTTTTTAGCTATTTTATTTGCAGAAAATAAATTTTCCTCAAGTGTGGCCAATTCTTCAAATGCATCATACTCTGCAGCTGTAAATTCTGGTCCCACGTTAGCTGCTGCAACCCCGGCTTCCGGATATTTGTGGGGGTTAGAGACAAAATCGGTATAATGGCCTTTAAGAAATGTATTATTTGCGGCAGTGATTTCAACAAGCTGCCTGGCAACATTAATATCAAACTCAGTAGTGTGCAGGTCGGTGCCAACTTTGCCAACGACAAATGACGGCCATGCGTTTTCAATTCCATTTATTTTCAAACCGTCTTTGAGTATAATTAAAAACTTTTTAAAGACTGAAAGGTCTGCAAGTCCGCCCTTTACTTCTTCAGTGCCTACCTCATAAGAAATCGGGTATTTTTTATTTCTTTTTCTGAAGTCCTCGCAATGTTTTATTAGCTCCAGTGTCCTATCTGCAACGGTTTCAATTTTTATATCATCACAATATATATCAACCGTGGGATCCACATGAATAAGATCATAACCGGCAAGTATTGCGGCTTCAAAAGATTTTTTGGTCCAACCCATAGCTTTATCTATATCCCATTTCTCTGTTGTCTGGATATCCTTTACATATGGGCCGCCGTGATCTATTGCAACTATGGCAGGGCCCACAAGTCCTATTTTCTGGTTTTCTTCATTTATTATCCTTACAAGATCAAAAGGAGTCCAGCCAGTGTATCCTCCGTCTGTGTCTACCTGGTTAAGTGTTGCTGCAAACATTACCGGTGCGTTTGCTCGCCTTGCAGCACGCAGCGCGCCTTTTAATACATTGACTGAATTGGGGCATACTGCAAAAAGCGTATAATTTGTTTTTGATTTTTTAGAAAGCTTATTAATTTTTTGAAGCAGAAGGTCTGTAATAGGAATTGATTTTTTAATTGATTCTTTCCTGAGCCTGCTTTCATCAATATTTGATTTAATTTCCATTTTTTAACTCCTTATCAGCAGTAAAAGCCGTCTTTAGCCTGGAGAGTTTTTTGTAAAATAAATTAGGCCGTTAAATACAAATTATTTATATTGACAAAATCAATATAAATTATATAATAAATAGTACGAAAATTGAACTATTTTTAAAAATTTTATTTTTAAGTTCCAAATGAATCTTCAAAAAGAAAAATTAACCCATTTTAGATTAAAATTAAAAGGCAGTTTAAATAAAGGCTTTTGATTGTTGTTTTAATTTTGAATTATAAAATTTTATTTGCATCTTATTAGGATAAATAAAAAGAAACTTATAGCTAAAGACAACATTTAACCAAAAAATACTAAAATTCTTTTAATAAGGGGAGCAAATATGAGAAAACCGATTTTGGGATTTTTAACTGTTACATGCCCAACACACAGGGAAGCAAAAACTGAAACAGGTGACGCATGGGTTAATGATTCCAATATTAAAAAGGTGAGGGAAGGTTTATTAAAAAGTGGACTTGAAATTATAGAATATGAAAAAGTGGTCGGGTCTTTTTTTGAGCTTGAGGACGCGGAAAAGCTTTTTTTTAATAAAGATGTAGACGCAATTTTTGTATATATCTCCACCTGGAACTGGGCAGATCAGATAATGCAATTTATCAGAAATATTGGAAAGCCTGTCATAATTTATGCTCTGGTTGATTCAAAGGCATGGTCAATAGGTGGCCTTGCGGCAACAAAAGGAGCGCTTGATGAGTTAGGTATTAAAAACCGCATTGCTTATGGAGATATAAGGGACAGTCATGTTATTTCACGCATTTTCTCATATGCTAAAGCTGCCATGGTTAAGAACATATTAAGGAAATCAAGATATGGTTCGATCGGCGGCCAGGGAATGGGAATACTTACTGGCATAGTCGATGCAAATCAATGGCTTAAGGATTTCGGCATACTGACCGGGTTTACTGATCAGTACACTTGTGTAGTTGAAGCAGATAAAATAGCTTCTGAGGATGTAAAGCAATATTATAAAGGGCTTGAAAAAGAATACAAATCTATACCTCAGTTCAGTAATGTTTTTGACAAATCAATTAGACTTTATCTGGCTCTTGAAAAAATAATACAAAGGGAAAGATATGATTTTACCGGTGTCAAATGCACTTTTGATTTAAGTGATAATTACTGTTCTGCCTGTCTTGCTCAAAGCAGGCTTGGAAACAGGGGTTTTATCACAGCCTGCTTAAATGACTCCAACGGTGCACTTTCAGCATATATATTAAGCCTTTTAAAAAATCAAGAAGAACCTGTTTTTACTGCAGATGTAAATCTGGCGGTCAGGGAAGAAAGTCTGATAAAACTCATTGATGACGGCGCAGCATCTCCGAAGCTTGTTCTTGACCCAAAAAAAGATGCAGAACTTCTAATGCAGCCTACTCTTGAAGCCAAGGCAAGCGGCATATGCACCAAACTTTTTGCAAAACCTGGTAACGTTAACCTTATAAGACTTGCCAGGATAAACGGCAAGTATGTTCTTCATCTAACTGAAGGCGAGGTTATAGAAGTCGAAGAATCTGAAAAACAGTCTGTTCTGGAGGAATGCGGCTACCCAATTTGGCCTCATGCATTGATAAAGGTAAAGGGCGATATGAACAGATTTGTTGAAAATTTAAGAAGCGAATATATACATATGACTTATGGAAATCTGGTTAATGATTTAAAGGATTTCTGCGAAATATTCGATATTAAGCTCATTGAAAACTGATTTTTAAAAATATTAAATTCTGTTTTACATAAAAAAATTGATACTTAAAAGACAATAAATATTGCCTTGACTAATT
>JAFGMJ010000278.1 GCA_016927635.1 Actinomycetota bacterium | reverse complement strand
TTTTTTATGAAAAGCATCATTTTATAAATATAATATCAGTAAACTAGTAATCAAGAAGGTGGTTTGTGAGCTCAGTTATTAAAAAGAGGCGCAAAAAAATGCGTAAGAAAAAACATAAAAAAATGTTGAAAAAAACACGTTGGCAGAGAAGAAATAAATAATTAATATAAAACATAATTTTTTTATTATTTTCATTTTACAAAAATGGGTGCCAATCTAAAAAAAAGACAGCAGTTGCTGGAAATACTGGATAAAAAAACCCTTATTTGCGATGGAGCTATGGGCACATCGCTTCAGGCGCTTGGCTTTAAGGAGCCAAGCGATATTTTTATGCTTAAAAACGATGCTATCGAAATAGTTTCCAATATACATTTGCAGTACTTAAAAGCTGGTTCTGACATAATACAGACAAATACTTTTGGCTCTAATATTCTCAAACTTGACCAGTCAGGACTTTCCTCTGAAATAGAAAACATAAACTTAAGAGCATTAGAAGCAGCAAGAAAAGCTGTGGCATTATTTTCTTCCGGGGCGGATTTGCAAAAAAAGATCTACATAGCCGGTGATATCGGGCCTTCGGGCGAATTATTACAGCCTTACGGTGATACAGATTATTCTGTAATGGTTGCTTCCTTTTCGAAGCAGGCTGAAATACTGCTGGCCAATGATGTGGATTTAATACTTATTGAAACAATAATGGATTTGAAGGAAGCCCTGGCAGCTATCGAGGCAATAAGGAATATTGATTCCGAAATTGTTATTGCCTGCAGCCTGACCTTTATGGAAAACGGCACCACTGTTATGGGCAATAAGGCAGAGGCGTTTGGTAAAATAATTATTGATGCAGGGTGTGACATAATAGGGGCCAACTGCAGCGTTGGCTCAGGTTCAATGGTTTTTATAACCGAAAAAATCAGGAATGCCAATCCTGATGCAAGACTCATAATACAGCCAAATGCAGGACTTCCAAAAATAATCGAAGGTAAAACAGTTTTCACTGAAACGCCTGAAATAATGGCTGAAAATTTTAAAAAAATCCTTGAATTTAATCTTTCAATTGCCGGTGCATGCTGTGGGAGCACACCTGCGCATATAAGAAAAATTTCAGAGCTTGTGCATGGAAAAAAGGACAGTTAAAAAAAGAAAAATACCTGGCAGGCAAAGGGTTATTTTAAGGCTCTTTCTTTTTTTAATCATTTTTTCAATGGCTTTTTCCCCCGGCTGTATGGGAAGGCTAAATACTTATTCAATGAGCCTTTTTAAGACTTACCGGGATAAAAACCATTTGATTTCATCAGATATTTCCTCTTTTCCTCAAAAAATATATGGTTATAAATACACAGATTCATTTAATAGCAGGCAGACTTTAAATATACCTTATGGCTTCATAAGCTCCTTTGATTTTGCTGCTCAAAAATCAGCAGGTATTTTTAAAAATAATAATGAAAAAATTCCCATTATACAAAGTATCTCAGACAGGCTAAAAGAATATAATGGAAAAAAAGAAAAACAAAATAATAAAGACAATTCAAATACAGGTAAGAATAATAATGATACAGGAAGTAAAATCGAGACAGACACGGTTAATGCAACTCAAAGCAGTATTTCCTCTTCTACTGAAATGGAGATTCTGCATCTTATAAACAGTGCAAGGCTCAGCAAGAACCTGGCCGCGCTTAACTTTAACTCAACATTAAACAGCATAGCTGCAGCCAGAAGCAATGATATGATAAACAGAGGCTATTTTTCACATACAACGCCCGATGGAAAGAACATATATATCATACTTCAGGAAAATGGCATTGGGTATATTGATGCCGGTGAAAACATTTTCTATGCAACACCTCCTTCAGGGGCTTCTGCAGGCAGCGCATTCAGCCAATGGATTAGCAGCAGCTTCCACCGGGCAAATATTTTAAGCGGAAATTACTCACAAATAGGAATAGGCATTTCAAAAAACTCTGATAGAGCAGTTATCACAATTGTATTTACAGGCTGATTGCTTATCAGATCTCTGCTTATATTTTTATATTTTTCAATGATCTTTGGCAGAAAATACAATAATTTTTAGTATTTTTACAGGTTTATTAACCTTTGTGCCAGAAATTGTCCCTCTTGGTAAATATTAATCCATAAATGTGCTTTTCTATGATTTCAGGGCATAATATATTTTTTTTAAATTTTTTGAAATTTCTATTGACATTATAGATTTATATTAATATAATTACCGAACAAAGTATAAATAATTTTATATTATGTTTATTTGACAATTTAATAAAGAAAAATAAGTGATAGAGGCGATGACATACATTTCGCAATTGGGCACTTTGAAATGTATTGAGCTAGTGGTGCAACCGGCTATTACTGTTTGGATAAACACTTGATTTTAAAATAATCGGGATTTCCTGCAGTTTTAAATAAAGTATTTATCCAGGGTAAATAATTCTTTTTATTTTCTTAAAAATACATTTATAGCCATTCAGCCTCGCTTGAATGGCTTTTTGTTTTTTAAGTATGTTTAAGACTGGCAATTATAAAAAAATAATTACCAGATTTTAAATAATTATTAAGCAGGATTTTATTTAAAGACGTATTTACAAAAAGTCAATAGCCGCAAAGCCATATTATAGGTTTTGCGGCTATTTTTTCAAGGAGGAAAGAATGCATCAATTTATTTTTAACAGGAATAGAAATCTTCTTATATCTTTCTTAATATCAATGCTTTGCATCACTTTTATCATCTCCATAATGATTACGGCAAAATCTGACACATTTTTTAACCTGATCGAAATAAAGGGCGCAACAGCACAAGCCCTCCAGCCTTATGAGGAAACTGTTAACCAGCCTCAAAACAATGCAGTGAACCTGACTGATTATGAAGCAGCAATACTGCATCTTATAAATACTGTCAGAGCAGATAGAGGCCTTGCATCTTTACAGCCTAATCAGTCACTTATTGATATATCAAGGACAAGAAGCAATGACATGCTTTCAAGAAATTATTTCTCCCATTACACCCCTGAAGGCAAAAATGTATTCAATATTTTCAGGGAATGCGGCATTACTTTCAGTGCAGCCGGTGAAAACCTGGCGCATTCAAGACCTGCAGACATAGGCACCCCTGAAGCATTTATAAATGCCTGGATGAACAGCCCTGCACATGCGGCAAATATACTTCAGGGCAAATATGGCATTATCGGTGTTGGCATGATTGAAAACAGTGGCAGAAGAGTGGTTACAACAGTTT
>JAFGMJ010000277.1 GCA_016927635.1 Actinomycetota bacterium | reverse complement strand
TACAGGATTTATATGGCCGGTATAGTTAATAGAAGATATATAAGGGAAATCCCTGTCTACAACAACCACATTTATTGCCCCCTGCCTTTGTATAAGAGATCTCCAGCATTGCGGAGGTATCTGCAGCCAGTCAACAATAAGGGCAAGTATCAGCCCGCCATGGGTAATTACAGCAACACTGCTGCCGTCAGGGTTTTGTGACACTATGTCTCTTACAGCAAGTTTTGCCCTTGATATTAGTTCACCGAAACATTCCCCACCAGTAGGAGGATTATTATAAGGATCGGAAAGCCATTTCTGGTAATCTTTTTTATAAAGGCTGTTTATTTCCTCAAATTTAAGGCCCTCCCATTTTCCAAAATTAAGTTCTCTTAAGTTCCCTTCTATCTTTATCTCATGGCCTGTCCCCTTTGCAAGTATTTTTGCGGTATCCATGGTTCTTTTTAGGGGGCTTGAATAAATAGCTGAAAAATTCACATTGGAAAGATATTGTTTTGCAAGATGGGCCTGCCTTATACCATTTTCAGTAAGCTCGGTATCCATTGAGCCCTGATATTTCCCCTGCGCATTTCCATCTGTCTGGCCATGCCTTATGAGAAATAATTTAACTCCCATTTAATTTCTCCTGTTTGATATTTTCATATTCCATATTCTATCAAATCACATATTTATTAAAAATATTCATCTCTTTTTTTAAAACAGTGTCTCTGTAATGGGCATTTTTATAAAATTTTCACTTTTAATTTAACAGGATTAAAAAAATAAAGTGACCTGCCGCAATATTTACAATAATTACTGCAGGTCACTAAACATACTGCTAAAAACATAAGATAAAAAATAAAGACTTTACTGGTCTAATATCTTCTATATCCCCTGTTTGACGGTCTTTCTTTCTGGGGTCTTGCTTCATCTACCTTGATGTTCCTGCCTTCAAAATTTGTTCCGTCCAGTGCTTCTTTGGCTTTCTGCGCTTCTTCAGAATTTGACATCTCAATAAAGCCAAAGCCTTTATTGCCAATAAGAGTAACCTGTTTTACTTCCCCGTAAGAAGAAAACAAATTTGTAAGCTGTTCATCTGTTACCGAGTATGTAAGATTGCCTACATATAGTTTACTGCCCTGCATTTAATTACCTCCTTTTTATTATGATATTCCTTAAGTTCCATAATATTTTTTCAAAGAGGCTCAATACTTTATGCAACCTTACTCTTAATCAAAATATCATTAGACTAAAAAGACAGCTAATTATATTCCATATAACGAAATATTGTCAAATAAATCAAAATAACCGATATTAACAACAAATCTCATAAATGATAAAATTTTATAAATGAAAAAAATAAAATTATTTTCTGCAGTTTTTTATACATGCTGTAGCACATTAAATAAAACTGCTCTTTTTAAAAGTTTAAAGCAACAATAACAGCAACAGGAGCATAATATGAAAAACTTAATAATTACCAAAAATAAAAATCCTTTACTCTTTTGGTACAAAAAGTACTGTACGGTAAGAAATTTTAAATTTCTTTTAATAACATTATTTATGTTTTCATTGATTTCATTGTCTTTATTTTCAGGCGGCTGCACGCCAAAAGAGAAAGTCAATGTATACTTTGCAAAATATGAAGATAATCACGAATGGCTTGCTCCACAGACAAGAACAGTTGCAAAGGATGAAAACTTTTATAAAAATGTGATTTGGGAGCTTATCAAAGGTCCTTCAGATGGGCAATATTACCCGACACTTCCATCTTCCGTAAAAATAAACTATGTAAAAATCGAGGGTGAACTTGCTATTGCAGATTTTTCAAAAGAGATTATTACTGATAATACAGAGATTCCCCACAGCTCCACAACTGAAAGCCTTGCAATTTTTTCAATTGTCGATACACTTACAGAATTTGAAGAAATAAATAAGGTAAGAATAACTGTTGATGGAAAAACAGAAGGGCAGATAGAGGGTTTGTACATAGAGGATTTTTGGGGCCATATTGGCATATATGAAGATTTTTACCGCAATGAAGAAATCCTTGAAAAAAACCGGGAGCAGTAAATCATAGCCAAAAAATAAAACAGCTAAAACTGGCAGGACAGGTTAAACAACGGTTTATGGCAGATAATATCAGAATAGATACTTTTGAAAATTTTATCTTAAAAAACAGCGGGAATTTTTTTAAAAACATAAGTGAGCCGGTTAATAAAAAAGTCGGCTGGTTTTGTACCTATGTACCGGAAGAAATAATAACCGCTGCGGGTTTCATACCGGAAAGGATAACCGGACAGGAAAAAGCAAAAAAGGCTGAGAGCTATTTTCCCATAAATTTCTGTTCATTTATAAAATGCGCCATGGAAGACCTCCTGGGCTTTATTGAAAATGAAAATAATGTCAGCGGGTTGATTTTTACCAATTCATGTGATGGCATGCGCAGATTTTATGATATGTGCAAAAGCTATGTCAGGAGCATACCGTGTTTTATGCTTGATGTCCCCCGTATAAAAAATAACCTTTCTTTAAGACAGTTTTCAAATAATATTAAAAAAATGGCAGTTTTTTTAAATGATATAGGCGGACAAAACATTGATTCAGGCAGTATAGAAAAATCAATAAAACTTCATGGAGAAAAAAGAATGCTGCTTACCCGGCTACATTCCTTATTTAAAAAGTATCCGGACTCCGTTGGTATAAGTAATTATTTTAATATAATCAAATATGCCATGACATCAGAGCCCGTACTCTTCACAATGCAGCTTGAGAAATATCTGAGAGCTGCAGAGGCAGAAACAGAAGGCATTTATTTAAAAGACTCAAACGCAGCATCAGATAAAAAACCTCATCACACTGCATCGCCCCCTGTGATGTTGATAGGGAACTTCATTTATGAGGTTAAATTATGGGAAATGCTTGATGAACTTCATTGCAATTTAAGTGCTGTTGACACCTGCAGTGGAGAGAGATATTTTAAAAAAACAGATTATGGCGTTGAAGCTGAAATCATAAGCGGGGTAACAGGTAATCAG
>JAFGMJ010000276.1 GCA_016927635.1 Actinomycetota bacterium | reverse complement strand
TTTTGAAACAATTTTATTGTAATCTGCATTAAAATATTTGCAGTAATTCTTCACATAGGTTTCAAGCAGTATTTTATCTTTTTGCTCAAGTTTTATTTTTTTTACTTCTTTTCCGGTTTTATCTTCATCGATATCGCCGCGGATAAATATGCTTCCGCCATGCATTCCTGTTCCGGCAAAATCCCCTACAATAGAATTTTCATAAGTGGAATAGAATTTTTCAAAATAATAGGATGTCCGGGTGGCATTTTTGTGGCTGCCTTCTTCCAGAGTAGCCAGGTCTTTATCTCTGGCATTTAATTTATCAATTCCAAGCACTATTATTAATCCCCCGGCCATGTATTCGCCTAAAAAATTACCCGCCCTGCCGCCAATTACAATTACCGGCAGCTTTTCCATATATGATTTCATGTGTATGCCGCTTCGCCATCCCACGCTATCTTTTATATATAATTCCCCTCCGCGCATCGAATAGCCGGCAATGTCTCCGCAGCTTCCATGTATTATTATTTTTCCTGAATTCATGGTATTTGCACAGCCATCCTGGGCATTTCCATAAACTTCTATTTCAGGGCCGTCCATAAATGCTGCCATATCATTTCCGGGAATGCCATATATTTTTATTTTCAAATCGCCTCTTATGCCGTCACCGATATATCTCTGCCCCATTACATTTTTAATTTTTATTATTTCATAACCCTTATTGACGGCATATGAATTATTATGCACATCCGGCAGCGCTTCGGGATTTATTTTTTCCAGTGAAGCCTCAAAGATATCTTTTATTATTGCATTGAGCTTACGGTAATGCATGCCTTTTGCATCAATTGTAAATTGGCGTCTTTTTATCATTTTGTTTTCAGTATTTATTTCCATTTAAACAAATATCCTTAATCTATACTTCTATGCCTTCCCCCACCACCAGGTGTTTTCTGTAATCTGCAGGAAGCTGGATAATACCAAAATCTTCCCTGGCGACTTTATCCTTTAGCTCTGAGATATCTATGCTGTTATATATAAGCCCGTAATATATACCGGCTCTTTCAATGGCGCCCAATAGTATTACGCCTATTATCCTGTCATTTCTGACAAGGATTTTCCTGTAAATTTTTTTTAAAGCATCATGTACGATATAGACCTTTATCTCGGCGGGGCTGGCATTGATTTCTGCATTACTGAGCCCAAGCGATATTACAGGCACTCCCAGTATTTCTACAGAATTCATAAGAAAGCCTCCCTTATATATAGCTGGCCTGCCGGACATATTCATGCCTGCAACGCTGCCCTGCCTGACTGCAGCCGGCCATATTGCAAGATTTTTTGGCTGCCCGGAAAGAATATCATAGCTTTTGACTGCGTCGCCTGCGGCATATATATCAGGAATTGATGTCTGCATCTTTTCGTTTACTATAATGCCTTTGTCGGTTTTTATCGCTGTGTCTTTAAATATTGCATCATCCGGTAAAACACCGGCTGCAACAATTAGCAGGCTGCATTTGATTTTATTTCCATTTGTCAATTTTAGGCCTAAAACAGCCCCGTTATTTATAATTATCTCTTCGATTGTCTGGCCGGTAATTATATTGCTTCCGGCCTGCTTTATCCTGTCCTCTATTATGCCTGAAGCCGTTTTATCAAAAGAAGCAGATAAAAGCATTTCTGAGAGCTCTATCACATTTATATTAATGCCAAGCTCAAGGAAGGCTTCCGCGGCTTTAAGCCCTATAAGTCCGCCTCCAAGTATTGAAGCAGATTTTATTGAATAATCATTTATATATTTTTTAATTTCCACTGCATCCTCAAGCGTTGTCAGCGTAAATGCGCCCCTTATTTTTCCAATCTCCCTGTCAAGAGAAGAGACGCTTTCATTCTCATCTCTTACCTTTATAGGAGGTATTGCCGGTTTTGCCCCGCATGCGATAAGAAGCTTTTTATAAAAATATTTGCTGCCGTCACCTGTAAGTACAAATCTTTCTTGGGGGTTTAACATTACAGCTTTCTTTTCAAGACATAGCTCGATATTATTTTTTTTATAAAAATCCCTGTCTTTAAAATTTATCCTGTCAAGGTCAAGTTTTCCTGCAAGATAATAAGTTATCAGAGGCTTTGAATAATTTGGGTACTTTTCCATTGTCAGGATGGCAATACTTGCTTTTTTATCATTTTTTCTTATGCTTTCTGCTGCAGAAATACCTGCTGCAGAATTTCCGATTATAAGATAGTCTTTTTTGATATTTTTAATTTCTGTATTCATATCACTTTTCCTCATCAGGAAATTGTACGATTTTTAAAGCTTCATTCGGACAGTTTTTAACGCATACTGGCACTTCCTCGTCAACACAAAGATCACATTTTGAAGCTGCTTTTCCGCTTGATATATCCCTCTTTATTACTCCATACGGGCATACCATTATGCAGCTCCAGCATCCGACGCACTTTTCCTGGTCGCAGACAACAACCCCGGTTTTTTCATTTTTGGTCATTGCGCCGGAGATACATGCTGATACGCATGGCGCATCATCGCAATGCCTGCACTGTATTGCAAAAGAATCATGCCCTATTTCTTCAACCAGCACCCTGGACAGTATATCTGGCTGGCCTTCCCTGAAAGCTTTGAGTATCTTTTTGCTTTTAGAGTGCTTTACCTGGCAATATATTTCGCAAAGCCTGCACCCTATACAGTATTTTTCATCTATGAATATTCTTTTCAAAACCATTCTCCCGTAAATAATAAACTACCAGGCCTCGCCTGCATGTTTTATTCCCAGTATTGACAGTTCCCTGTCATTTAAATTTATGCCTCTTAAATGCTCCCTGTTTCCCCTGAGGCTCTCAATTGCATTTATGCCTGCTCCGCCAAGCATTTCCTTTATTTCAAGCGACCACGCCCTTAAAAGAGAGTGCAGCCTTCTTGTACCTATTTCAGGATTCAGCCTTTTTGTCAGATACGGATCCTGGGTGGCTATTCCCCAGTTGCACTTTCCTGTATAGCATTTCTGGCAAAGATGGCAGCCAAGAGCTATAAGCGCAGCAGTTGCAATATATACAGCATCAGCGCCAAGCGCTATAGCCTTTACAACATCTGAGCTTGACCTTATGCTGCCTGCAACTATTATTGCAGCCCTGTGCCTTATGCCTTCCTGCCTCAGGCGCGTATCTACAGCTGCAAGAGCAAGCTCAACAGGAATACCCACATTATCTCTTATGGACTGGGGCGCAGCCCCTGTGCCGCCCCTGAAGCCGTCAATGGCAATATAATCAGCACCTGCACGTACAATTCCGCTGGCAATTGGCGCAATATTATGCACTGCAGAAACTTTGACTCCTACAGGCTTTTCATAATCTGTTGCCTCCTTTAAAGCATCAATGAGCTGTGCAAGATCCTCTATGGAATATATGTCATGATGAGGAGCTGGTGAAATTGCATCTGAGCCCTGCGGTATCATCCTTGTGCCTGAAATATCCTCTGTTACTTTTTCTCCCGGAAGATGGCCACCTATTCCAGGTTTTGCCCCCTGCCCTATTTTTATCTCAACTGCCGCCGAATTCCTTAAATAATCCCTGTCCACGCCAAAACGCCCGGAAGCCACCTGCACAATGGTGTTTTTTGCATACCGGGCAAGGTCTTTGTGCATGCCTCCCTCACCGGTATTATAAAAGGTTCCATACTCCGCTGCAGCAGCGGCAAGTGACTTGCAGGCATTTAAACTTATAGAACCATATGACATTGCAGAAAAAAGAATGGGGGTTAAAAGTTCAAGATAAGGCCCCATTTTGGATTTAAGCTTGAATTGGCCGTTTTGTTTTTCGATTTTTAGATTTTCAGGTTTTCCGCAAATAAAAGTCTTTATTTCCATCGGCTCCCGTAAAGGGTCAATTGAAGGATTTGTAACCTGCGCAGCATTGAAAAGTATATGATCCCAGTAAACAGTGTGAGGTTTATCAGAACCCATACCTGTAAGTATTACTCCTCCTGATTCAGCCTGTTTATATATGTTTTTTATATGAGCCGCCTGCCAGTTTGAATTTTCTTTAAACTCAGCAGCTTTTTTCTTTATTGTAATTGCCCCGGTTGGACAAAGCTCCTCACATCTGTGGCATCCGACGCATTTTGAGCTTTCGCTTAAAACTGTTTTGTCGTCCGCATCAAATTCATGCACATCATTTGAGCACTGCCTCACACAAACCTCACATGCAATGCATTTATCCAAATCTCTCTCGACTGTAAACTCAGACTGGTTTAATTCCAATGCCATATCATTTATCCTTTTTATTTACAAAGCCTATCACCGGTATGCCGCCTTCCGGCCTCCATATAGTATCAGGTTCAGGGCATACCTTGATAATGGCCGATTCTTCACTTGAAACAAATAGATAGCTGTCCTTCCTGGCTGCAACCATAGGCCTCAGCTTTATCCTGTCATTTAACGCATACATAAAATCATTGTGCCCGACTATTATGCTGAAGGGTCCGTTTACAAGCGCCCCTCCATAAATTATCCTCAAAGTCTTTGCAAGGGCCTTGTCATTGCTGCCCATTCTTTCTATCTGTTCCCAGAGAGGTGCTGCAAGTATCATATTCATAATTTCAATATCTATATTTTTTTTCCTTGCAAGCAAGTCAAAAAGATATGTTAGCACTTCAGTGTCTGTTGAAAGGCTGCACTGGTAGCCAAGGCTTGCAACATATCTCTGATTCCTGCCGTAGGAAGATATTTCTCCATTATGCACAACGCTCCAGTTAAGAAGCCCGAAAGGATGAGCCCCTCCCCACCATCCAATGCTGTTTGTAGGGAACCTGCCGTGCGCTGTCCACAGATAGCCGCTGTATTCGTCTATCCTGAAATAACGCCCTATATCTTCAGGAAAACCCACGCCTTTAAAAATTCCCATATTTTTCCCACTGGAAATAATATACGCTCCGCTTGCCCTGAAGTTCATTTTAAGCACAAAATCAACGATGAAATCATCTTCATTAAAATCATCAACGGGCACGTTTCTTTCATACAGAGCATATATATCTTTTAATTTTAAGAAATACCTGTATATAATCGGTGGGTCAATTATTGCTGATGACCTTTTTGTAGGAATCTCTTCAGAGTAGACTATATCAAACGTTTTTTTCAGCATATCCTCCATAGAGTCCTTTGAAGTTTTATCATCATAAAGGATATGAAAAGCCCATTCATCTTTATATTGGGGGTATATGCCATATGCCGCAAATCCTCCGCCAAGGCCGTTTGAGCGGTCATGCATCATTTCAATGCCATCAATTATCTTGCTGCCGCTGAAAGCGCTGCCGCTCTCATTTAAAATTCCGAACACTGCGCAGCCTGAAGGTACCCTGTAATCAGGGTACTGTGCTCTGCTGCTGCCGGTTTTAATCAAATCCATTTTTTTACTCTTTTATTAATTTAAATATTCAATTAATTTTATGAT
>JAFGMJ010000275.1 GCA_016927635.1 Actinomycetota bacterium | reverse complement strand
GCGCTTGAAAGGATTCGAACCTTCGGCCTACGGATTAGAAGTCCGTCGCTCTATCCAACTGAGCTACAAGCGCCCGTAAAAAAGCCAAATAAATACTTTAATGAAAAACAGATTATAAGTCAAGTATAGCTGTTTTATTAAGCGTTTAAAATGAGACTATAGGAGATTATGTCTAAAGCATATAGAATAGCTGTTTTTTTCTGTAAAATTCAGTTATTTGAACTTCAGTATTTCTATTTCACCATTGATTCCGCCGATTACGCCTTCTGCCATTGCAGCGAGCTCATCTTCGCCAGGATATACAAGTACCTTTTCTGTGATGAATTTAATGCGCCTGGTTACCATATCCGTTAGTGTTTTCTCATAAGACAACCCGCCGGTAAGAACAATAGCATCAACTTCCCCATTTACAGGAACTGCCATAACTGCAATTTCCTTTGCTATCTGGTAAGCCATTGCTTCAACAATCAGCCTTACCTTTTCGTCCTTTCCTTCATTGTACTTTTCTATTACAGTATGCATGTCATTTGTACCTAGATAAGCTACAAGTCCGCCCTGTCCATATATAAGCTTGTTTGCCTGCCTGTAATCAAGGCCATTATCAAGTATATGTTTAATAAAGGGCATTATAGGTATGGCTCCAGCCCTTTCAGGCGAAAAAGGCCCCTCTCCTACAACAGCATTGGTAACATCTATTATCATACCTTTGCTGTGAATTCCAACCGATACACCGCTACCAAGCATAGCCACTATAAGATTAAGCTCGGAATATTTTTTGCCAAGGTCTTTTGAAGCTAACCTGGCCATTCTTTTCTGGTTAAGTGCATGGAAAAGTGTTGTCCTGGGAAATAATGGGCTTCCGCTGATTCTTGCTATGTCGTCAAGCTCATCCACACATACAGGATCAAGAATGTATGCTTTCTTTTTATATTTTTTTGCAAAATCATCAGCAATGAGAGCTCCCAGGTTTGAAGCATGTTCAACAACAGGATTTTTCAAAAGCATATCTATCATTTTATCATTGACCTCATACAAGCCGCTTTTTAAAGGCTTGAGTATGCCTCCTCTTCCAATGAAAAAGTCGACCTCGCTAAGGTCAATATTATTTCTTTCAATAAAACTGTTAATGGCTTCAAACCTGAAGTCCAGCTGTTCCACAAAACTGTTAAATCCTTTTAATGAGTCCGCATCATGCCTTACCGTGTCTTTAAATATAAGTTCCGTATCATTAAAAAAGCCAATTTTTGTAGACGTATTCCCAGGGTTTATAGCCAATATTTGATACAATTTTTTTCCTTTCTACTTGGCGCATAATTTATAAATATCACGTATTGTTTCAATTGTATAACCCTTAATTTTCCATAATCCCGCAAGCTCAAGAGCACTTTTTGAAAGTTGATCAATTTCATTCTCAGGTATACCTGCATCTTTAAAAGATACGGGCGCTCCGATTTTTTTAAACCATCCTTTTAATCGTTCTATGCCTTCCAAAGCATCATCCTGGAGCTGGCCGCCTGATATTTTAAATACTTCTTTGGCAAAACCGGCAAACCTTTCTAAATTATTTTTATATACATATTGCATCCATGCAGGGATTATTATTGAAAGAGCGGCCCCGTGAGCTATGTCATAAAATGCTCCAAGAACATGAGCAAACATATGATTCGGAACAGCTGCCCCGCTTACGCCTGCGACAGACATACCATTCCATGCAAGTGATGCCGCCCACATAAGCGTGGACCTGCCATCGTAGTCATGTGGATTTTTTAATACAATATCTGTGCTTTCAATTATTGTCCTGACCAGGCCTTCCACATATCTGTCCTGTATTGGCACCCAGTTATCGTCATGCGTAAAATAACCTTCTGTAAGATGTGATATTGCGTCTACAGCGCCGTAAGCAGTATAGTCAAGGGGAACGCTGAAAGTTACCAAAGGGTCAAGTATTGATACCGCAGGGAAAAGATGATCGTCTATTATGCCAAATTTCTGCCTGGTTTGCTCATTTGTAATTACGCTGCCCCCGTTCATCTCAGATGCAGCTGCAGGCAATGTTGGTATTGTAAGTATGGGTAAGGTTTCTTCTATCGTTTTTTTACCATTATAAAAGTCCCATACGTTGCCGTCATAGCATAAGCCTGAAGCTATTGCCTTTGCTTCATCAATTGCGCTTCCACCACCGACGGCAAGAACAAAGTCCACATTTTCTTTTTTTGCTATTTCTATACCTTTGTTTACATGAGACAAAACAGGATTTGACTTCACACCGGAAAATTCAGTGTATTTGAGCCCGGCAGCATCTAAAGACTTTACCACTTTATCGTATACGCCGTTTTTCTTAATGCTGCTCTGGCCATAAACCAGCAATAATTTTTTGCCGTATTTTTTTGCAAAAGCACCTATCTCGCGTATCCTGTCCTTTCCAAAAACTATTTTGGTAGGAATACAAAATTCAAAATCTTTCATTTTTACTTCCAGGTTTTTATTGTTATAAGAACTGGAGCGGGAAACGGGATTCGAACCCGCGACCCTCAACTTGGAAGGCTGATGCTCTAGCCAGCTGAGCTATTCCCGCTCGTTATTTGAAGAATTAATTATATCAGAAATAAGAAAATTAGTTTATTTAAAATACATTAATAATAAAGAATACAATATCTTTTTATGCAGCAAAACATTATGGTCGGGGTGAGAGGATTTGAACCTCCGACCTCCTGCTCCCAAAGCAGGCGCGCTAAGCCAAACTGCGCTACACCCCGCATCTGATTTAATGCATTGTGTATATTACCATATATTTTAGAATTTTCAACAAAACGTCTTCTTAATATAATCAGACATCTTCTTTAAAGCTTTGCCCCTGTGGCTTATCATATTTTTTTCAATATCAGAAATCTCGGCCATTGTCTGACTTCTGCCTTCGGGTATAAATATAGAGTCATAACCAAATCCGTTTGTCCCCTTTTCAATAAAACCTATGCTGCCCCTGCAAATTCCACTGGTGTGCTTGAGCATACCGGCTTGCGGATCCCATAAGACCATTTTGCAGACAAATGCTGCCGACCTTTTTTGAGGTTCATTATATAGTTTTAATTCTTCAAGAAGTTTTTTCCTGTTATCGCTGTCGCTGGCATTAAAACCTGCATATCTTGAAGAAATGACACCGGGGGCTCCGTTTAGGGTACCAACAGTCAGTCCTGAGTCATCTGCAATAGCTATACATCCTGTGAACTCAGCGGTCTTCTGCGCCTTAAGCTTTGCATTCTTAAAAAAACTGCTGCTTCCTTCTTCTATATCAGGCATATCTTTAAAATCAATGCTTGTTAAAAGCTTAATTCCTGGCAAAATATTTTCCTGTTTAAAAAAATCTTTTATCTCTTTAATTTTACCTTTGTTTTTAGTTGCAATTACTATATTCATTTTTCTTTTAACATTATTAAAAAAATAATCTACCATTCAACCCATTATTATTTTCTTTTCAATATCCATAATCTCGCGCAAAACCTTCCTGGATATGTCCATCATCTGGTTAAATTGTTCTCTGCTAAATGTGCCGCCTTCTGCGCTTGCCTGTATTTCTATGAAATTATCAGATGAGTCCATAACGACATTCATATCCACCTGCGCATTGCTGTCTTCAATAAAACAAAGGTCTGCCATTACCTGGTCATTGACAATTCCAACACTTATAGCTGAAAGGAAATTTCCAATGGGCATTCCAGGGATTTTGCGCTGGCTCACCAGGCTGCTCATGCAGTCATAAAGCGCAATAAAACTGCCATTTATAGATGCTGTCCTTGTACCTCCGTCAGCTTCTATTACATCACAGTCTATCCAGACGGTTCTCTCGCCTATTGCTGATAAATCTATTACAGCCCTTAAAGATCTTCCAATAAGCCTCTGTATCTCATGGAACCTGCCGCTTATTTTACCCGTTGTCTGAGGCCTTATTATTCTCTGCGGTGCAGAACGCGGAAGCATATCATATTCGGCTGTTATCCATCCCTGGCCTTTTCCTTTTAAAAATGGCGGGACCTTGTCTTCTACAGTAGCAGTGCAGATAACACGGGTTTTTCCCATTTCTATAAAAACTGAGCCCTCGGCATGGGAAATGTAATTGCGTTCAATCTTTATTTGCCTGAGCTCATCATTTTTTCTTTTATCGATTCTTAAATTTGATGATTCCATTTTTTATACCACCTGTGTCGCTTTCAGGCACACCTGAATCAAATCCCCAGGTCCACCTTTATTACTTCTTTAATATGTCCTCCCAGAAAGCGCTGCCCTATTTCCATAAAATTGCTTTCTGGGCCTGTTTCAAAAAATACTTTTAAAGAGTCCCTTTCACTGTCATTTTCAATGCCTGATTTTACAAGGACTCTTCGGACCTCTTTGGCAGTCTCCTCAGCAGAACTGATTACCTTGAATGCATCCTGGTAACATTTAATTATCCGGCTCTCAATAAGGGGAAAATGGGTGCAACCAAGAATTAAAACATCTATACCCAGTAAAACAAGAGGCTCTATGTATGATATTATTGCTTTTTTAAGCATACTGTCAGAAATACCGCCCCTTTCAATATAGTCAACAAGAAGCGTTGCCGCTTTTGAAAAAACTTCCAGATTGCTGCTTTGTTTTTTTAAAGCTGTTTCATAAGCTCTGCTTCTTACTGTTCCTTCAGTTGCAATAACACCTATTTTTTTATTCATTGTAGCCGTTGCAGCAGCTTTTGCTCCCGGTTCAATCACTCCTATAACCGGTATGCTGACATATTTTTTTAAGTCATCAAGTGCGGCTGCAGATGCAGTGTTACAGGCAACAACTAAAAGTTTTATATCCCTGCTGCATAAAAAGTCTGCTATTTTAAAAGCAAAACTTTTTACTTCAGTTAAATTTTTTGTACCGTAAGGAAATCTGGCAGTATCACCAAAATAAAAAAGGTCCTCATCGGGGACTTTTTCCATTATCTCTCTTAAGACTGTTAGCCCCCCTACACCGGAATCAAAAATACCAATTGGTCTTTTATCCAAACTCAGACTTTCTGTATTGAATTTTATAAATTAAGATTTTCCAATTTTTTAAATTCAGCTCAAACAAAGTTAATAGTATCAAACACTGGTTTAATATTATAATCAATTAAAACAAAAAAATTAAATATCAGTAAGTAAGCCTGTTTATGCTCTGAATTATGCATATCCATGTGGATCCCCTGTTAAAAAGCATCTGATTGCCGTCTAAGTCTTTATATACAAAAGGATCCGATAAAGATGCTCTTTCCCAGGTACCTTCTACAACATTTCCATCCATAAAAAAATATGCCTCTCCCTGCTGAGAAGTGCCTGTGGTCCTGACTTGCATATGTCCATACTGGTCTATTGGACCATCTATGTCTGTTAGCATTACAATCACGTTATTTAAAGCTATCTGCTGCCCTGTTTCAAAATCAGAATGGGGCTGCCCGGCAAGTGATTTCATATACTTATTGCTTTCTTTATCGTAGGAAAAACCCGCTACATATGATTCGCTTGAGAAATCCACGGTTATCTCGTCAATATTTCCCCTTTCCTGTTCCGGAGCGTCAAGCTTAAATTGCAGGGGTGACTGTCCGCCCTCAAGCGAGTAACCGTATTTTTGCGCATCTTTCCTGATGCCTGCAGTGTTTATAAATGCAGTATGCTCAAGTGCGGTGTTTCTTGTTGGCTCCCTCCAGCCAGCTGAGGTGTAGTTCACATATGCCGTGCTGTTAGCGTCAAGCACGTCCATATCCATGTTTTTAATTGCATCATATGCCTGGGGATATGAGCCCCAGAAAGTATAAATCGGGTCAAGACTTCTTGCTATTTCAGCAAAATATATCCTGGCGCTCCTTACGGGGCCTATTATTTCAGGGTCATATGATGAATAAACAGTTACAAATCTTGTAACACCACCCTCAGCAACAAGTTCAAATACTATATCAGCATAAATAAGCCCTGAGTGCGGCCTGGCCTTGGGATTATTCTGTACCATTATTGCAATCGGCCTGTAATTATTTATCCCCGCGGTTAGTTCAAGCCCGCTGAACTTATTTATATTCTCACTGATTTTATCCTCGGCCTCTTGTACAGTGGTTTCTTCAGCAGTTTCCTCAGAAGTTGTCTCAGCTGTAGCAGTCTCTGCAGCTTCTGAAGTTGTTTCTGCTGCTGCAGCAGTGGTCTCAGAAGCTGTGGCAGCAGTTTCTGCAGCAGAAATGTCTGTCTGGCCTGGTTTACAACCACATAGTCCCGAAATAAGGATAAGGCAAATCATAAATAATGATGAAAAAATAACAGCAGGTTTAAAGCTCTGGGAAGCGGCCCGGCCTTTTATTGTTGTTTTGGATTTCAAATAAATCAACCCCCTTCAGTAAAATATTATTATGATAAATTTGTAATATTATAAAGATTAATGGCTGGAAATCAAACTTCATATTTTATATATGTTTTTTTTGAACCATTCAAGTGTTTTACTGAAAGCTACTTCTTTTGAAACTATGGACCTGTAGCCAAGATCTTTTTCAGCCCTGATACTCTTGAATGTATGGTCCACGCATGTCTGTATCACTGAAAATCTGTTGAAGTTTGAAGAGGGGTTAAATTTTTCATTTATTAATGCCATAAAATATGCCAGCGGATAGGGTATTGATCTGGTTGGAGGCTTAAATCCCAGACCTTCAAGAAAAGGCGCCATGAAAGTAAAAAGGTTTTCAGCGGGCCAGTCATCAGTTATAAAATAAAAAT
>JAFGMJ010000274.1 GCA_016927635.1 Actinomycetota bacterium | reverse complement strand
TATTGGGGTACAGGGTTTTAAGACTTTGCCGTCAAAAATAACCTCTATTTTTTGTGTCATATTTTCACCTCTCAATCATAAATATATCACTTTTCAGGAAGATTTTGAACAACATTTATCTTCTTGATTATCAGACCTTTTCATTAAAAATACACATAATAAACACTTAATACTTTAAAAAAGTAACAAAATCGTTACTTTATCTCCTCTATTTCAAAAATAACAAAAAAATTATACCATGTTCCTGCTGCTAAAACAATTATTTTCGCTTAACTTTTATTCATGAGGCAACAAGTGACTTTTTCTTCTTTTTGGGCGTTTTCCTGTTCCTGTTATACCTCTGTCTGTTCCTCCTGTGAATCTCACGGTTTTTATTCCACTTTTTAAGCTTCTTTTCAAAAGCAGCAATACGGGCAAGATGTTCTGAGTCTATCTCTCTGTAATATTCATTCTCCCTAGCGCAAGTTTATTAAAATACAAGTAAGAAATCACTACAAGTGCCGTATTTAACAGATAAATTGGCATATTTATATGTAGTCACTGATATTTATATTGGGTCGGATATTATCATTTGTAATTCCTAATTCTTTTGCGATATTTAATAAATGGTCCGGAATATTTTCCAGCTGATATTTTATATTTCTACCTTTTTTCCCAACAGTACAGGCAAGTCGTAAATTACTTAATTCTGTAAGAAAATTATTAATATTCCTGTTATAGCCTAATTTCTTTGCTTTTATATAAATTGATACTGCCAAAAGATATCCAATGATACAAATTAATATATGTACTTCAATTTTTTGATCTGTCCAGTGATATTGAGGCCTTACAGCAAGATGAAATGGATTTTTAAGACATCTAAATGCATATTCAACTTTTCCCTGTCCTCTATATGCAAGAATAATTTCTATTTATTGCATAAATAATAAAGAATGGAAATGAAAAAGTGTTTTATATTCGAAGTTCTGCTTCTGTTGAAAAATTAGATGCTGAATATAGCGCAACTTATATCAAAACACACTGGAATTAATAGACCAATATGTAATGTAATGCGATTTCTGCGCCTGCCTTGGTGCGAAAAAGTGAGTATTGATAAAATTATGGAGATTAAAATGGTAAAAAAAGAAATTATTTGTCTTGCGAATTCAAGAAAAATATCTGGTCGTTGTATTGCAGGAAAGGATCTTGAATCTTTTTCTTGGATTCGGCCTATAAGTGAAAGAGATACACACGAAATTTCAGAAGAAGATAGACGCTACCAAAATGGAGAAATGCCTCAACTGTTAGACATTATAAAAATCAATTTTATGACAGATTTTAAGCCACTTAATCAAAAACCTGTTGGAAAGTTATCCGGATTGGTAATAAAAAAGGTTAGTAACCGTATTGAGGCTATATTATGGAATGAATATGTTGAACGATATCATTATCTAAAATATACTCCTCTGCCAGGTGCTCAAATCCGTTATATTGTAAGTTCTGATAAGGAAATCTTAGCTCTTTTAGGATTTGGCGCTTCCGCATGGATGGTATCTGATTTTACCGCCCACTTTTCATCTTGCTCCTCAAAGAAGATTAGCTCCCGTAAATGATGCGCATTACATAGACTGTGAAAACACCTGATAAACTGATAATAACTATCCCAGTGATCATGTACTGCTATACCAGTAAAGTTTGGCAATATGCCCATAGCATCCATTGCCTTCTTTCCGCGTTTTTTGTGAGGAAAATAATAAGTATAATTTTCATTTCCTGCACTATGCAGCCAATGCAATGCTGCTTCTATTCGAATACCAGTTTCATCAAAGTGAACAATCGGCTCGTCTTGCTGTTTCTCAACAATTTCGGAAAGCTCATTTATTTTATCTACAAGTGTTCTTATAAAACTGACCGTTACTTCTTTTCCTGCATCATAAATCGCTTCAATTTCCTGATCAGTAATATCTATTAACTTTTTCTTTTCTGTCATTGCTATTATGTAGCATTGTTTGAAATAGATTAATAGAGGTTTTTATAATTTTTTTATTTTTTTTGCTGAATAGTTACGTTTTATCATTTAAAGTGCCTGGTTATGTGCAAGCAATAAGAAATATGAAAAGAGTGCAGTCATTTACAATAGTGTAAATGACTGCACAAAAAACCTTACCGTTTTCATGCTGAATATTACCAAAGGCAAGATTATAGTAGTGTTTGCCCATTTAATATGGGGCTGGTTACAGTATCCGGACTTGCGCTTTACTGCCAGACTGTCCATGAACAATCTGGTACACAAACGCGCGCCTGTACTCGCAAAACGGAGGCCTATATTGTTGTTCTCGTTATACGGGTTGTTGTTGTTAGCATTGCCCACTTGCAGGTTGTTTGCGTTGTTGTTCCAGCTTCCGCCACGTTTCACACGGTTAGACCCGTTTTTGATACCGCACCATTATATAATATGATTTTTCATCAAACTGTTACCATAAAAAACCAGATGTGAAGTTAAACTTTGCATGCTGCTTTCATATATTTTATAATCAATTATTCCATTTTTGTATTCCCACTCCCTGGTCTTTAATTTTTTATAACTCCGGTTAAAATTCTCTTTTTTATAACGCACCATGTTCGGAAATATACGCACACCAAGAAAAGGTAAGCCATGTAAACTGCTGTTTATCAATGTCGCGGTTTTTTTTAGTTTAAGCTTTAGATTTTTATTTAAAAATACAGTTATGACTTTTAGCAAACCCTTCAGATAGTTTTTATTATTTTCAAAAATACAGAAATCATCCATGTAACGGACATATCCCTTTATTTTTAAACAGTCTTTAATAAAATGATCAAAAACATCAAGATAAACATTTGCAAAAAACTGGCTGGTAAGGTTGCCGATCGGAAGGCCCGTAGTACCATCTCCCCCTTTTGCTATAATGGTATTACATAAATTTATTATAAACGGATCTTTAATTGTACGCCCGATTATATTGCACAGGATTAAATGGTTTATCGAGCCAAAATATTTACTTACATCCATTTTAAGGTACCAGTAATTTTGTTTTAAAAACTTTTGTGCTTTTGCGATTGCCCGATGAGTTCCCTTGTTTTTTCGTGTGGCATAAGAATCAGAAATAAACCGTTTTTCATATATAGGTTCAAGTATATTTACCAGTGCATGGTGTACCACGCGGTCTTTAAATGACGCAACCGATATTTCACGCTTTTTAGGATCACATATGGTAAAATAGTGGTAATCACCAGGTACGTATCGCGAATATTTTAAGTCTTTCTGTAATAAAATTAATTCCTTTTCTAAATTAAAGGTAAATTCACAGGCTGTATAATTTTTTGTTGCCTTGAATACCTTTTTATATGCCAGATACAGGTTGGCAAATGATAATAATTCGTTTTTGATATCGCCTATTCTATGCATTTTTTTATCCAGCCGCCAACCATTTTTCCAGTTT
>JAFGMJ010000273.1 GCA_016927635.1 Actinomycetota bacterium | reverse complement strand
TATGATAATCTATGAAGGCAAGTTGATAAAGTCAGGTTTTGATATTGATACAGTAAAAAATATTGTTACCAAAGATGGCCAAATACTCCAGGGAGCCACAATAATATACGCAGGCGCTGTTATAATGGATAATGAAATATATATAGGCAATGGCAATATAATTGAGTCAGGCGCGCTAATAAAGGGCCCTGCCATAATAGGTGATAATAATGAAATAAGGCAGGGGGCATATATAAGAGGAAACGTAATTATTGGAAATAAATGTGTAGTGGGTCATACCACAGAAATGAAAACCGCAGTTATGCTGGGAGGAAGTAAAGCGGGTCATTTTGCATATATTGGAGACAGCATACTGGGAGAAGTCAATCTTGGCGCAGGAACAAAGCTTGCAAATTTAAAAATAATAGAATCAAAGATAATATTAAATATTATGGGTAAAAAATATGAGACTGGGCTTAGAAAATTTGGCGCCATTTTTGCAGATGGCGTGGAGACAGGATGCAACAGCGTGACGGCGCCCGGCAGCCTTTTGGGCAGAAACGTCCTTCTTTACCCCAATACGACCGGCAGGGGATACTATCCACCAAATACTGTTATAAAATTAAAGCAAATACATGAAATAGTGGAAAGGAAACAATAATGGGACAATTATTCGGCACGGATGGAGTAAGAGGTGTTGCAAATAAATATCCTATGACAGCTGAAATGGCAATAAAGATAGGCCAGGCAGTCGCATATATTTTAAAAAAGCAAGGCTATAAGCCCAAAATCACAATAGGAAAAGATACCAGGCTTTCCGGATATATGCTGGAAAATGCCCTTGTAGCAGGCATAACCTCAATGGGTGCAGATGCAATAATAATAGGGCCCATTCCCACACCGGGTATAGCATTTATAACTAACAATATGGACGCAGATGCAGGAATAATGATATCGGCTTCCCACAATCCTTATGAAGACAATGGCATAAAAATATTTTCAAAAGCAGGTTTTAAGCTGACAGACGAGCAGGAACTTCAAATGGAAGAACTTATTCTTTCAGATAACATGTCTGAGAAAGTCGCTATGCCCCATGAGCTTGGCCGGGCGAGCAGGGAAGAAGATGCTCTTGGGCGCTATATAGTTTTTTTAAAGCACTCACTGCCAAAAAACCTGAACCTGGAAAAAATGAAAATAGTACTTGACTGCGCAAATGGCGCAACCTATAAAGTTGCTCCATTGCTATTTAAAGAAATGCGCGCTGATGTAACAGCTATTAATACGGACCCTGATGGAAAAAATATTAATTTAAATTGTGGTGCCCTTCATCCGGAAGGTCTTGCTGAAAAAGTGCTTAAGACAAAAGCTGTTATTGGTCTTGCTTTTGATGGGGACGGAGACAGGCTAGTGGTCGTAGATGAAAAAGGAAAAACTTTAAGTGGCGACCAGGTACTTGCAATCTGTTCAGCCAGGTTAAAGCAGGAAAACAGGCTAAAAAATAATTTACTTGTAACAACTGTAATGAGCAATATGGGCCTTTCTGTTGCGCTTAAAAAAATGGAAATCGAAAATGTGCAATCCAAAGTAGGCGACAGGTATGTGCTCGAAGAGATGTTGAAAAAAGATGCCATTATTGGCGGTGAAGAATCCGGCCACATTATCTTTCTTGAACATCATACAACCGGAGATGGCATACTTTCCGCCCTTCAGCTTTTATATGTGTTAAAAAATGAAAATAAACCGGTTTCAGAACTGGCAAAAATAATGGAGGTTTTTCCGCAGGTAACAGTAAATGTGGATGTAAAAAGCAAACCTCCAATTGAAGATTATCCTGAGATAATAGAATCCATAAAAAAAGCGGAAAAAGAGCTTGAAGGCTCAGGAAGAGTTCTTGTACGGTATTCAGGGACCCAGTCGATGTGCAGAGTCATGGTAGAGGGGCCAACTAAAGAAAAAACTGAAACGCTGGCTTCGTCAATTGCAGAAACTATAAAAAGCAATTTGGGCTAAAGATTTAATCATTTATGCAAGCAAGCCAAGATATTGAAAATATAACCAGCCTGCTGAGGGAAAAAGGGCCTTTGACCGGAAAGGAAATTCTGGACAGAACCGGCCTGGATGTTCTGCTTTTATGGCGCATTTGCAATTCTATTGAAGAAATCTTTTTAAAAATCACAGGACAAAAATATTTAAGACTTGATAAGCGTGTTGAAGGCTTTGCAAGGCTTTCGCCATCAATAATGCGTGAATTTTTAACTTATACTGTTGCAGGTTTAAAAAAGGATTTTCTGCTGGTTGAAAAAAAAGCAGAAAAACTGTCAGAAAATATTGAAAAAATAAGCAAAGATAAGCTTGAACTTGTAAAAGAAGTTATTGTAAATATTGTAATGTCACAAAACAGCCGGGAGGAAATAAAAAGAGATGCCGTATTTATAATTGCAGGGGATATAGTTTATGATATGGCGCATGCAGAATTAAGGCCTGAGTCTTCCACAGGCGAAATGGTGCGCGGCTCTGATCTTGATATTATTATAATATACGACAAACTGGATAAAAACATAATACTGGAACTTGACCGTTCCATATACGAATCAAAATATCACCTTTTGAAAAATCCGGTTTACAGGGAAGAGATAGATTATATAATAAAAGATATTGCTAAGGTTATAAAACAGTTAAAGTTTGATACATTTGAACACATGGTTGCTTCAAAAATACTGGATGAAGGCGTATATATTTACGGCAGCATGAAATTATTTGAACAAATAAAAAAAATGCTGGCAGAATGCAGAATACCAGAAAAGCTTAAAAATCTTGAAAAAACCGCCAGCATTGCAAGGGAAATAGCCTGGTCCTGGCTTTTAAAGGATGATAGCAACCTTAAACAGGAAAAATATAAAAACCTCTTCTATACAAAAGAAGAAACAGAGGAAATATTTTAATTTTTTATCAATATTTTATGCTCCATGTCAGCTTAGAAGCAGCAGCGCTGTCAAGTATTACCGTTACTTTTCCCGGGTGAAGCTGCAGTGCGGAGGCTGTAACTTTTGAAGTTATGCAGCCTTCCAGGGCTTCAGATACAATTGCGGCTTTTTGGGCTCCACTGGCTATCATTAAAGCATGCCTGGATTCAAGAATTGTTCCTATACCCATTGTTATAGCGTAATGAGGCATATTTTGCCTTTTAATATTTGCCTTTTTATAAAAACTTTCGTAATTATCATCGAGGGTCTGCTTTGTCAAAGCCTGGACCCTTGTCCTTGAGGCAAGAGAGGAACCCGGCTCATTGAAAGCCCAGTGACCGTCAGCACCAATTCCAAGGAGCTGTATATCTATTCCACCTGCTTTTTTTATTTCAATTTCATACCATTGGCAAAAATTATCAGGCTCTTTTGCAAGACCATCCGGCAAATTTATATTTTCTTTTTTAATATTTATATGTTTAAAAAGTTCCTCATACATAAACCTGGCATAGCTCTGGTCAAGCTCATAGGGTTTTTCAAGATTAATTCCTATTCCAAGATATTCATCAAGGTTAAAAGTCTTTACGTTTGAAAAATCAAGGCCATTTTCTTTATGCATGCGTATGAGTTCCCTGTAAGTGCCTATCGGCGTGCCGCCTGTAGCAAATCCCAGTACGCAATCAGGCTTTTTCCTTATAAGGCCGGCAATTATTTCAGCAGCTGCAATACTCATTTGGTTGTAATCGTTTTTTACCAGAATTTCCATTTGCTCTCCTTTTTAATTTGTATTTAACAATATATTTAATGT
>JAFGMJ010000272.1 GCA_016927635.1 Actinomycetota bacterium | reverse complement strand
GCTCTGGTTGAAAACGTCATCTGTAACAGTGACAGCAAAATAAAAAGCTGTTTCGTCCCAGCATGTATATATTAAGCCTGAGCAGTCCTTTATACTGACAAAATTTTCTTTTTTTATTGTTGGATTTGCAATCTGGGCCTTATCATATATTTGCCAGTCATCTAATGAGCCATCTATTACGGGAGGAGTGTAGCACCTGAATGAAAAAGCCGGTGCTCCATTGGCGCTCCTGAAATCAGCGTTTTCAAGCACCTGCTTTTTCTTATCCTCTATGTCTATGCTTCTTTCAATATTCTCGATTTGCTCACCTGTATACTGGACAATAAAGCTTATTGTATTTGAACTTGAAATTATATCGTCTTTATCATCTACAAGATTTGCCACTAGTTCATATTCACCCGGTTCCGGAGGGTTCCAGTTGTACTCATAAGGGGGAGAGTTAAAAGTTCTTATCACTTCATCATTTATCAGTAATTTTAATTTATAATCTAGGTTTTCAATATCTTTGGACTTTATTTCAACAGGGACATTTTCATTTTCATTTACAAATTTAAATATCTGTTCATTTGAAGGGCTTGTAATATAAATGGAGTAATCACTGGATTCCTCAGATACTTCAGTGTTTGCGCTTCCTGAAAAGAAATTAAGTGGAAATTTTTCCCTGAATATAAATAAAAAAAGGATTGCAAGGCCTACTATGATTATTACAGCAATGAAAGGAAAACGGTCAGCAATGCTGGTATACTTATTATAATTTTTTCTCATTCTTTTTCCTTTTCTTCTTTTCTTTTGTCAATCAGGGGTTGGGCAAGATGTGCCGGCAGTTCATCATAATGAGAAAATTTAAGGCTGAAATTTCCCCTGCCCTGAGTTATAGACTTTAAATCCATTGAATAATTAAATGATTCAGACTGTGGAATAGTTGCTTTTATAATTTGCATTTTATTATCTGCAGGAGTCATGGTAATTATTTTACCCCTTTTTGAATTTATATCTCCGATTATGTCTCCCATATAACGTTCAGGCACCGTTACCTCAAGCTCCATTATGGGCTCAAGTATGACCGGATTTGCCTCTGCCATACCTTTTTTAAAAGCCATTGAAGCTGCTATTTTAAAGGCCATATCTGAAGAATCGACTGTGTGAAAAGAACCGTCATAGAGGTTTACATGTACATTTACAACCGGGTAGCCTGCAATTATCCCTGCAAGCATTGCTTCTCTAACACCTTTTTCAACGCTGGGGATATAGTTTTTTGGGATTGCGCCGCCGAAAATGGTATCTTCAAATTTAAAATTTTCCCCA
Organism: Actinomycetota bacterium; assembly: GCA_016927635.1. Classification (GTDB taxonomy): domain Bacteria; phylum Actinomycetota; class Humimicrobiia; order Humimicrobiales; family Humimicrobiaceae; genus VGAZ01. The sequence goes on along the minus strand of JAFGMJ010000272.1, from coordinate 8,201 downwards.
GAAGTTAAACTTTTAATCTCTATAAATACATGACCGTATTGGCCCCTGCCGCCGGACTGCTTTTTATATTTATACTCAGCTTTGGCGTCTTTTTTAATTGTCTCTTTATATGCAACATCCGGTGTTGTCATGGTCACATCGATATCAAATTTTTCCTTTAAGTTTTCTTTTACTATAGAAAGATGCAAGTCTCCCATTCCCCATACAATATTCTGGTGAACTTCAAGATCCAGTTCATTTTTAAGTGTGGGATCTTCTTCTACAAGTCTTGATATCCCCATGCTTATTTTTTCCTCATCACCTTTGCTTACAGGCAGTATGGCTCTTGGAAGGTTTGGCTCAGGATAAATTATTTTTTCCATTTCAAGAGGTTTATCGGCAGAAGAGATAGTGTCATCATTTGAAATATCGAGAATTTTAGATACTGCTACTATATCACCACATGTGGCTTCACTAAGATCTGTCTGTTCTTTGCCCTGGAGTTTGAAAAGATTTGTGAATTTATGTACATTTTTTGAACCTGAAATATAATAGGCGGAACCAGTTTTAAATTTGCCGCTGAATACCCTGAATATTGAAAGTTTGCCTATGTAAGGGTCAGCCATTGTTTTAAAAACATATGCAAGCGCAGGCCCTTCGGGTGAAGATTTGATTTCTATCTCATTTTCCTTTCCCTGTTCCTTAACAAAAAGAGGCTTTATTTCCAGCGGTGAAGGCATCAGGTCATTAATATAATCCATCAGTAAATCTACGCCAAAATCTTTGCCCGAAGAAACCGCAAAAACAGGAATTACCTTGCAGTCTACAACTGCAGATTTAAAAATTGAATTTATACTGGCAGGATCAATTTTTTCCCCTTCAAGATATTTATTTAAAAGTTCATCATTTGTTTCAACAATTGATTCGATGAGGCTGTTATGCAGTGACTCTACCTCATTCTTTTTGCTTTCCTCAACATCTGATTTCTGGCCCTTGTAGGAATCTCCGCTGTAATTGAACTGTTTGTTCTGCAGAAGATCAATGACTGAAGAGAATTTTTCCCCCTCTGTATGCGGTATTGTTATAGGTACAAGATTTAAGCCCGTTTCTTTTTTTATATTATCTACTGTAGATAAAAAATTTACATTCTCCTGGTCCAGTTTATTAATTATACAAAAAGTAGGTTTAATGTTATTTTTAAGATACTCTATTATTTTTTCCGAAGCTGCCTGTATTCCCGATTTTACATCAATAACAAGAAGTACACCGTCAACTACATTTATTGCTGATAAAGCCTGGGCAATAAAGTCCATATAACCCGGCGCATCAATAATATTTATATCAAAGTTTTTCCAGCTGTAATGCATAATGCTTGAACTTAAAGAAAAACCCTTTTTTATCTCCAGCTGGCTGTAGTCCGATACTGTATTTTTGGATTCGATTTTTCCAAGTCTGTTTACAGTGCCTGAATTAAATAAAAAACATTCTGCCAGGGAAGTCTTTCCGCTTCCATTTCCTGAAACAAGGCCAATCACTTTTTTGTTGCCTGAACCGCTGCTGCTCATCAATTCCTCCTGAAATTTTCGTAATAATCTGCTATTTGTTTAAAAAAATAATATAATAAAAATGCTTTGGTAAATTAAATGAAAATATACCATAAAAAGATAGTTGTGTAAAAATAATTAAGTCGCTAACGGGCCTATTATGGTATAATTCAGTTTTATATTGTTTATGTTTTAAAAGAAAAATTATTATTTATTTAAAACTGATAACAGGAAAGGAACAAGCATGTTGGCAGCGATATTAGCACCCATCATTATTGTTGTTGTAATAATAGTAATACTGCTGATTGCAGCAATAGCTATTTATAACGGAATCATATCACTGAGAAACAGAATAGATAATGCCTGGTCACAGATAGATGTGCAGCTCAGGAAAAGATATGACCTTATACCCAATCTTGTTGAAACAGTCAAAGGTTATGCGGCTCATGAAAAAGAAACGCTGGAAAAAGTAATAAAGGCAAGAAATATGGGTATAGATGCCACAACTGTCGAGGACCAGTCAAAAGCAGAAAATATGATAACAGGTACTTTAAAAAGCCTGTTTGCCGTATCCGAACAGTACCCGGATTTAAAAGCTGATCAGCATTTTACAAGGCTTATGGAAGAATTGAACGGAATTGAAGGCAATATAGCCTTCGCAAGGCAGTTCTACAATGATTCAGTCCTGCAATACAATACTAAAATACAGACCTTTCCAGGAAATATTTTTGCAGGCAGGTTCGGGTTTACCCCCAGGCAGTATTTTGAAATTGAAGAGCCCCAGGCAAAAGAGCCGGTTAAAGTACAGTTTTAACAGTCATGTTTGAAAATATTGCGAGCAATAGAAGAAAAACTGTATTAATAATAATACTGTTTATAGCTTTCATAACCGCGTTTGGATTTGCAATCGGTTATTATCTTGATTACAGGTTTGGCATAAGCAGCGGCTATTCTATAATAGTTATGATTTTTGCCTTTATCCTTGCTGTTATATTAAGTTTTGGAAGTTATTATTATAGCGATAAAATTGTGCTACAGATAACAGGCGCCAGGCAGGTAAGCAAAGAGGAACAACCGCGCCTGTATTATATGGTTGAGGGGCTATCAATGGCTGCCGGGCTTCCAATGCCAAAAATTTATGTATTGGAAGAGCCAGGAATGAATGCTTTTGCAACAGGCAGGAACCCCAGCAACAGCGTTGTTGCCCTTACCAGAGGATTGATTAACAATCTTGATGACAATGAGCTCAAAGGCGTAATTGCACATGAGCTTTCCCACATTAAAAATTATGATATCCTTCTTGGCGCGATTATAATTGTTCTTGTGGGTATGGTCACAATAATCAGCAATATTATTTTCAGGAGCTTTATTTTTGGAGGTGGGAGAAGATCTTCATCCAAGAGCACGGGTGGCGGAATATTCAATATAATCTTTCTTGTCATTGGTCTTGCATTAATAATATTATCTCCTATAATTGCAATGATTATCAGGCTTGCTGTCAGCAGGCAGAGGGAATATTTGGCTGATTCAAACGGCGCCCTTATTACAAGATACCCTGCAGGACTTGCAAATGCTTTAAAAAAGATTAACATTTATAGTGAAGTAAAAAAAGCAAATAATGCAACAGAACATATGTTTATTGCCAGTCCTTTTGGAAAGGAAACAAAGTCTTTTTTCAGTGGCCTTTTCAACACACACCCTCCGGTTTCAGAAAGGATAAAAAGGCTTGAACATATGTCATTGCAAATAGGCATAAAAAGCGATGAGGAAATAATGGCGGACATGCGCCATATTAAATAAATTATATTTGGGAGGCGAATTTTTAAAATGGAAAAAGCTACATTAAGGGTTAAATCCGGCCTTGCAGAAATGTTTAAAGGCGGAGTAATAATGGATGTGACCACAGTAGAACAGGCAAAAATAGCTGAGGAAGCAGGCGCAGTATCGGTTATGGCTCTTGAAAGAGTGCCTGCAGATATACGGGCAGCCGGAGGCGTTGCAAGAATGGCGGATCTTTCAATTATTGAAAAGATAATGAGCGCAGTTTCTATTCCCGTTATGGCAAAATGCAGAATAGGCCATTTTGCAGAAGCTCAGATACTGGAGTCGCTTGGAGTTGATTATATCGATGAAAGCGAGGTATTAACTCCTGCTGATGACAGGTTCCACGTAAATAAGTGGGATTTTAAGGTCCCTTTTGTATGCGGCGCTGTTAATCTTGGCGAAGCCCTTAGGCGAATAGGTGAAGGCGCAGCAATGATGAGGACAAAAGGAGAGGCTGGCACGGGAGATGTAGTCGAAGCTGTAAAGCATATGAGAACCATTAAGGATGGCATAAATAAATTAGCGGCATTACCGCCTGAGGAGCTTATGACTGCGGCAAAGGAACTTGGCGCCCCGTATGAACTTGTGCTTTATGTCCATAAAAATAAAAAATTACCTGTTGTTAATTTCTCGGCTGGGGGAATATCCACTCCTGCGGACGCTTCGCTTATAATGCAGCTTGGCGCAGAAGGTGTTTTTGTGGGTTCAGGCATATTTAAATCAGAAAACCCGCTAAAAATGGCAACTGCAATTGTCGAAGCTACAACACATTTCAATGAACCTGAAATTCTTGTAAAGGTATCAAGAGGTCTTGGGGGCGCTATGCCGGGTATCGATACGACTAAAATGGATAAGAGCGAATCAATAGCGGTAAGAGGCTGGTAATTTTGGAAATCCAAATAGGGGTTCTTGCCCTACAGGGAGCCTTCAGGGAGCATTTAACCGCAATAGAAAAATGCGGGCATAAAGCTGTTCAGATAAAATTTGCAGATGAGCTAAATAATATCCAGGGCCTGATAATTCCTGGTGGCGAGAGCACCACTATGGTTAAATTAATCAAGAAATATGAATTCAGGCCTGCGCTTGACAGATTTTTTAAAAGCCAAAAACCTATTTTTGGCACATGTGCAGGTTTGATTCTTTTGGCCAGCAGGGTTGAAAACCTTGATTATTGTCTCGGCTATATAAATATAGATGTTGACAGAAATGCATATGGAAGACAGATTGACAGTTTTGAACAATTTGTGGAACTAAACCCTGCTTATTTTCCTGAAAATGAAAGCTATAAGGCGGTATTTATAAGAGCGCCAAGAATAATAAAAGCAGGCGCCGGGGTGCAGGTTCTTTCAAGCATCAAAGGTGAAGCAATAATGGCGAGACAGAATAATATACTCGTCTGTTCTTTTCACCCGGAACTTACAGATGATTTGAGAATCCACAGATATTTTATAAATATGGTTAAAGATTCAATAAATATGGTAAAATCCAGTTAAGCAATATTTCTTATATTTACTAAATTAAGGGAGAAAATATGTCAGGTCATTCAAAATGGCATTCAATCAAGCATAAAAAAGCCAAAGAAGATGCAAAAAGAGGCAATATTTTCGGCAAACTTTCAAAGAGTATAACAATTGCTGCACGTGAAGGCGGCAGCGGTGACCCTGAGAATAACTTTATGCTTGCAAATGCAATAGCAAAAGCAAAAGAATACAATATGCCCATGGATAATATAGATAGAGCCATTAAAAGGGGTACAGGCGAAATCGATGGGGAAAAATTTGAAACCATAATGTATGAGGGCTATGGACCCGGGGGTACGGCTATTATGGTTGAAGTTATGACAGAGAATAAAAACCGTACTGCTGCCGATATCAGGAACATTTTTTCAAAACACAGCGGAAATCTTGGCGAAACCGGTTGCGTAGGATGGCTTTTTGAAAGAAAAGGATTGATATTTATAGATAAAGCAGAAGTCAGTGATGAAGAATCATTTATGCTTGATGTTATCGACTCGGGAGCTGAAGACATTGAAGAAGACGGGGATACATATGAGATAAAAGTCAATATTTCAGAATTTATGAATGTCAGGAAAAAACTTGCTGAAATGAAGATAAAGATGAATTCTGCGGAAGTATCTTATATACCAAAGACGACAGTTGAAGTTTCCAAAAAAGATGCTGAAAAAGTATTAAAACTTATAAACCTGCTGGACGAACATGATGATGTCCAAAATGTTTACTCAAATATTGAAATAACTGAGGAAATCCTTCAGGAAGTAGGTTAAAAATTTTAGAAAAAAATGCCAGTGTCAGAGTCATCGGAATAGACCCCGGGCTTGCAATAACCGGTGTGGGCATACTCGACATAAAAGGCAATAATTACAGGCCTGTATACTGCGGCTGCATAATCACCAAAAAAAACCAGCCTGCATATGTAAGATTAAGACAGCTATATGAGTCCTTTAACGAGCTTATTGCAAGGTACAAGCCTGCATGCATGGCAGTGGAAGAAATATTTTTCAGCGCCAATTCCAAGACTGCAATGCTAATCGGCCAGGCACGCGGAGTGCTCATACTTGCAGGCAGCAATAATAATCTTAAGATATATGAATATACGCCTCTTCAGGTAAAGCAGGCCATAGTAGGATATGGAAGGGCAACCAAAGTCCAGATAAAATATATGCTTAAAACCATACTTGGGCTGAAAGAGGACTTCTTTCCGGCCCAGGATGATGCCTGGGATGCCCTTGGTATTGCGCTCTGCCATGGAACAATGAACAGGTTTAAAGATAAAATCAATTCTTATATTGATTAATATTAAACAGTTTTATTAACCCGATGATAGCAAGATTAATAGGAATACTTACAGACAAGGAGCCTTCAAGAATAATTGTTGAAACTGGTGGAGTAGGTTTTGAAGTGCTTATTTCAAGCAGAACTTATGAAAAACTTCCTTCCTTAAAAGCATCAGTATCTTTAAATATACACACCTTTATAAGGGAAGATGAAATAAGGCTTATAGGTTTTGACAGCTTAAGTGAAAAAGATATGTTTTTAAAGCTTATAAATGTCTCGGGTATTTCTGTCAGGATAGCCCTCAGCTCACTTTCAATCTATTCCGTGGAAGAATTGAAAACTATAATATTAAAAAAAGAAGTGGAGTTGGTTAAAAGGATTCCAGGAATTGGAAGAAAACTTGCTGAGCGGATGATTTTAGAACTTAAGGATAAGTTTGAGGAAAGCGCTATTGTCCAAATACATGAGGGCAGGGAAATTGATAAAAATATAAGCGAAGCCGTACAGGCTTTGAAGACTTTAGGTTATAATAGCAGTGAAATAAATGAAGTGCTGAAAAAAATAAAAATAGACGAGCTTGCCGGCAGGTCCACTGAGGAAATATTGAAGCTTGCCCTGAAAAAAATTTAAAAATAATACAGGCATTGTAATGACAGGCAAAGAAAGAAAAAAACCAGTAATAAAAAAAGATAGTATAAAAGAAAAAAGTGAATCTGATTTTAAGGGATCAGTTTATGAAACAGGTTCTGCTGCAGAATTTGATAAAAATATAGAAAATGATTCTGATGAAAACTCCGCATTAATAAGTCCCGAGTTTGTAAATGAGGATGTGGAAATTGAAAAAAACCTCAGGCCTAAATATTTTTCCGAATTTATCGGGCAGGTAAAACTTATAGAAAATCTTAAGATTTTTATAAATGCAGCAAAGACAAGGAAGGAACCGCTTGACCATGTTATACTTTCAGGCCCTCCGGGTCTTGGTAAAACATGTCTTGCGGAGATAATAGCAAATGAGCTTGGCGTAAACTTTAAAATAACCAGCGGTCCTGCAATTGAAAGGGCCGGAGACCTTGCCGCTATATTGACAAACCTTGAAAAATATGACGTCCTTTTCATTGATGAAATTCACAGGTTAAACAGGGTCATTGAAGAAATATTGTATCCTGCAATGGAAGATTACAAGCTTGATATAATCATAGGCAAAGGGCCGTCGGCGCGTTCCATAAGAATTGATATTGCTCCTTTTACTATAATTGGAGCGACAACACGCATAGGCCTCATTGCAGCCCCTTTAAGGGACCGCTTCGGGGTAAATCTCAGGCTGGATTATTATGAAAGCGAAAGCCTTAAAAATATAATTAAAAGATCAGCAAAAATACTTGGCATGGACCTTACAGAAGAAGGGGCAGATATTATATCAAAACGTTCAAGAGGTACGCCAAGAATTGCAAACAGGCTGCTAAAAAGAGTCAGGGACTATGCCCTTGTATATGGAGATGGCTGCATAACTGCAAAAATCGCACAGGAATCACTATATAAACTGGACATAGATGAATTGGGCCTGGATCTTATAGATAAAAAAATACTCAATACTATAGTTAAAAAATTTGATGGAGGCCCTGTTGGAGTGGGAACCATTGCTGTTTCTATCGGTGAGGAAATAGACACTGTTGAGGATGTGTATGAGCCCTATCTTCTTCAGCTTGGTTTTATAAAAAGAACGACAAAGGGCAGGGTTGCAACAGAAAGTGCTTATACCCATCTTGGTGTAAAAATAAATGACAAAAATAAAAAAGATCCCGCCGATGAACAGAAACTTTTTTAATCAGAATAAAAACATTATAATTAATGCCCATATTATATTAACGGCGCCACTGCTTTAAAAATCATAAATAATATTTCACCTGAAATGAGTATTAAACCGGAACACTGTCTTCAAAACTATCTTTATGAGCTGGGAAAAGGATTCATTGCCCAAAAACCGCTTGAAAAAAGGGAAATTTCAAAAATGCTTGTCCTTGATAAAAAAAGCGGAAGTATAGTGCATGATTTTTTTTAT